>NZ_QYZY01000204.1:0-8783 GCF_003838035.1 Desulfonatronospira sp. MSAO_Bac3
ATGCAGATAAAACAAGTACTGAATAAAATATGCTCCGGGCAGGACCTGGATTACAGTGAGGGCCGGGATGTTTTTCAGGCCCTGTTTGAAGGGGAGATATCCCCGGCCCAGAGCGGGGCGCTGCTCATGGGCCTTCGCACCAAGGGCGAAAGTGCCTCTGAACTGGCTGCTGCCGTGAGTGTGGCTCTGCAGCGGGCCAGGCTGGTGCAGGGATTGACCGGGAAAACTATAGATACCTGCGGTACAGGCGGGGACTCGCGCCAGAGCTTCAACTGCTCCACTGCGGTGGCCTTTTTTCTGGCCGACCAGGGCATCCAGGTGGTGAAGCACGGCAACCGGGCCGTGTCCAGTTCCTGCGGCAGCGCTGACGTTGTGGAGGCCCTGGGGCTGCAGCTCCTGGACAACCCTGAGCTTGTGGCAGGTGAACTGGCGGCCAGGAACTTTGCTTTTCTTTTTGCCCCGCATTTCCATCCAAGTTTTGCAACCATCGCCCCTCTGCGACAGGAGCTGGGCATAAGAAGCCTGTTCAATCTCATGGGACCGCTTTTGAATCCGGCCAGGCCCACGCACCAGATACTGGGTGTGCCCCACGCCGGATTTATGCCCCTTATGTCCGGTGTGCTGGCTGAAAGCGGTGTGCAGTCCGCGGCAGTGGTGCACGGGGCCATGGGGTTTGACGAGCTGACCCCCTGCGGGGTGAACCAGGTGATTATGGTCCGTGAGGGCAGACAGGAGGATATGCTTCTGGACCCCGAGCCCCTGGGATTTGAGGCCTGCAGTCCCGAGGATCTGGCCTGTGCGGACAAGGAAAGTGCCCTGGCCAGGCAGCGCGAGATACTGGCCGGTGAAGGTCCGGGACCCATGCAGGACATGGTGGCCCTGAACCTGGGCCTGGGCCTGCACCTGCTAAACCCGGATGTGGGTCTTGAGGAATGTATGCACGAGGCGGCATCTATCGTCAGGGGCGGTCTTAAAACCCTTAACTTTTCAGGATAGACTCATGCTGGATAAGTTTATGCAGGCCAAGGCCGGGGAGTTGAAGGCCTTAAGAGAGCTTAAGGCCGGAGGTGGAACTCTGGAAGAGTATCAAGGCCCAAGACCGGGCTTTCGCGAGGCTGTTGCCGGTCCCGGACCGGCCATTATTGCTGAATACAAGAGGTCCTCGCCTTCCAGGGGGGTTATAAACGAGGAGCTGTCTCCCCAAAAAGCTGTGCAGGAGTTTATGTCCGGGGGTGCCGCGGCTTTTTCCGTGCTGACGGAAGAAGAATATTTCGGGGGCAGGCTTGAGTATCTGGAGGAATTTGCCGGACACGGTGTCCCGGTGCTCAGAAAGGACTTTATATTCGATTATCTGCAGGTTGAGCAGACCGCTGCCACACCGGCCTCGGCCCTGCTGCTCATTGCCAGGGTGGTAAAGGACCTGGGGCTGTTGTCGGATTTGATCCGCGTGAGCCGTATCCACAACCTGGAGCCTGTGGTGGAGATCTTCGCCCCCAGGGAACTGGACATGGTCAGACAGGCCGGCGCAGATATCATCATGGTCAACAACAGGGACTTAGACAGGCTCACAGTGGACCTGGACATGTCCAGAAGCCTTGTGCCGCAGAAAAAGCCTCAAGAGGTCTGGATCTGTGCCAGCGGTATTGACAATTCAGCTCAGGTGGACGAACTTTACGGGCTTGGCTTTGATGCCTTTCTCATAGGCACCAGCATCATGTCCTGTGACCAGCCCGGGGAGAAACTAAAGGAGCTTTTCCCATGAACCGGGAGTTCAAAATCAAAATCTGCGGGCTGACTGATCCAGAGGATCTCAGGCTCTGTCAGGAACTAAGGATAGATTTTACCGGCTTCATCTTTCATCCCGGCAGTCCCAGGTACGTATCCCCTGAAAAAGTCGGGGAGTGGAGCAAAGAAAATGAGCTCCGGGTGGGAGTATTTGTAGATGCAACAGTCCGGGAAGTGCTGGATGCAACCAGCAGGGCCGGGCTGGATATGGTGCAGCTGCATGGCGGACAGGATCCTGGTTTTTGCCGTGAGCTGGGAGCGGAAATGGTCATCAGGACCTTCTGGCCGGAACGTTTCCAGAGCAGCAGTTCTTTTGAGGAAGAACTTCAGAAATTCACCCAGGTCTGCAGTTATTTCCTGCTGGACGCAGGCCGGAGCATGGGGGGGCATGGCCGGAGCATAGCCTGCAGCTGGCTTGAGGGAGTAAATAGTCCTGTGCCGTTTCTTATGGCCGGGGGGCTTGGGCCGGACAATCTGGACCCGGTGCTCAAGACACAGGCCGCAGGCGTTGATCTCAATTCCGGTGTAGAAAAAGGCCCGGGGCAAAAGGATCACGAAAAGATAAAAAAAGCAGTAAATAAATTGCGAGGAATGAAATGAGAAAGGGTTATTTCGGTGCTTTCGGCGGCAGGTTTGTTCCGGAACTGCTGGTACCGCCCCTGGCGGAACTGGAGGATGCTGTGGACAATATTCTGCCCAGTGAGGCCTTTGTAAAGGATATGGACCGGGTGGGCCGGGAATTCGTGGGACGCCCCACGCCTCTTTATCCCTGCCGCAACCTCTCAGGGGAGCTGGGCTTTGATGTGTATCTGAAAAGAGAGGATCTGGCCCATACCGGGGCGCACAAGATCAACAACACCGTGGGACAGGCCCTGCTGGCCAGGCATATGGGCAAGAGGTGCCTGCTGGCGGAGACCGGGGCCGGACAGCACGGGGTGGCCACAGCTACGGCAGCAGCCATGCTGGGCCTGGACTGCATAGTCTTCATGGGTGCCTTAGATGTACAGCGTCAGAGTATCAACGTGCACCGCATGGAGCTCATGGGGGCCAGGGTGGAGCCCGTGGAAAGCGGCACCAGGACCCTCAAGGACGCTATCAATGCGGCTCTTCGGTACTGGATAGCGCACCAGTCGGATACACACTACTGCCTGGGCTCTGCTGTGGGTCCGCATCCATTCCCGCTTCTGGTGCGCAAGCTGCAGTCAGTAATCGGCCGGGAGGCCAGGGAGCAGATGCTGGAGCAGACCGGAAATCTGCCGGATACAGTGGTGGCCTGTGTGGGCGGAGGTTCCAACGCCATCGGCATGTTTCACCCTTTTGTGGAAGACCGGCAGGTAGAGCTGGTGGGCGTGGAAGCCGGGGGCAGGGGTGGTCCTGAGGATTATCACTCCGCAACGATTTCCAGGGGTACCCCCGGTGTGCTGCACGGCACGCATACTTTTCTGCTGCAAAGCACAGAGGGCCAGATCCTGCCCTCGCACTCCGTGGCCCCTGGGCTGGATTATCCCGGGGTAGGGCCGGAGCACTCCTTTTTAAAGGACAGCAACCGGGCCAGGTACGAAGTTATTCATGACCGCGAGGCCTTGAAGGCTTTTAATCTTTTGTCGCGCAAGGAGGGCATCATCCCGGCCCTGGAAAGCGCCCACGCCGTGGCCTGGGCAGTGGAAAACAAAGACTCCATCAAGCAGGGCAGCAGGGTCCTGATCAACCTTTCGGGAAGAGGGGACAAGGATCTGGATATTGTCAGGGATTCAGGGATATAGGAATTGGGGGATTGAGGAATTGGGGGATTGAGGGATTGGGGGATTTAGGGATTTGGGGATTGAAGAAATGCTGAGGGCGGAAGAACCCTGCAGGACAGTTTTTCAGGTGTAGGAACCTAATTACGAGGAAGTAGTGCAATGCATCATGACAATATATTGACCAGAAAGATACAGGGGGCTGTGGACAGTGGTCGAAAGGCCCTGATACCGTTTGTGCCGGCCGGGTTTCCCAGCAGGGAAAGGTTCTGGGATGTCATCCTGGAACTGGACGACCAGGGCGCGGATGTCATAGAAATAGGAGTGCCTTTTTCAGATCCTGTGGCAGACGGTCCGGTGGTGGAAAAAGCCTCCATCCGTTGCCTGGAGCAGGGGGTGAACCTGGACTGGATTTTCGAAGGCCTGGCCAGGCACAGAAAAGACATTCAGGCCGGGCTGGTTTTCATGGGATACTTTAATCCTTTTCTGCAGTACGGAGTCGAAAGGCTGTCTGGTGCCTGCAAAGAAGCCGGGGTGAGCGGGCTGATTATACCGGATCTTATTTTGGAGGAAGCCGAGCCTTACAAGGAAGTTCTGGAAGAAAACAACCTGGCCTACATACCCCTGGTGGGGCTGAATACATCAACAGAGAGGCTTCAGGAATACGCCAGGCTGTGTCCGGCTTTTGTCTACGTGGTGTCTGTTATGGGTATTACCGGGACAAAGTCCGGTTCAATGCAGGTCCTGGGTGATAAGCTGCGCCAGGTGCAGGAAACTTTTGAATGTCCCGTGGCCCTGGGCTTCGGCATCAGTTCCAAGGATCAGCTGGAATCCATTGAGGAGCACGTGGATGCCGTGGTTTTCGGCAGTGCCCTGATCAAACATCTGGATGAGGGCAAAAGTCCCCGGGAGTTTATGGCTGGATGGTAGGTGCCCGGGGCGTTTTGTCAGAGAGTAAGAGCAAAGACAAAGTATACTGAATAGTTGCAGTAAGTTACATCATACAACTTAAAAACGGAGAAAAGTCATGAGTAAAGATCAGTTGCCTAAAAATTATCAGATGATGCAGGAACAGCATCCCGGATTTATCAAGGCCGTGGAAGAGATGGGCAATGCCGTGCGCCAGGAGGGACCTTTGGATGAAAAAAGTGTTGAACTTATTCAGTTGTCTGCTGCAGCAGCCCTGAAGCTTGAAGGCGCGGTACACAGTCATGCCCGCAGGGCTCTCAAGGCCGGGGCCACCCCGGAGGAGCTTCGCCAGACCCTGATAGTGCTTACATCCACCATAGGCTTCCCTTCGGTTGCCTCAGCCATGAGCTGGGTAAGGGATGTCACCGGGGAGTAGGCGGGTTTTTCAAATATTAACAATTAACTGATAACTTTTAACTCTCAAGTTCTGGAGGTTATGCATGCAAAAGCCGGTGGTGTTTGATTGTCGAAATGCAGATGATGTTACCAGGGCGGTTAAAGAGCACGACATCAGTTTTGTGCAGTTCTGGTTCGTGGATGTTCTGGGCAACCTGAAAAGTTTTCAGGTTACCCCCAGCGAGCTGGATGAGGCCTTTGAAGAAGGTATGGGTTTTGACGGTTCTTCCATCGAGGGTTTTTCCAGGATTCATGAAAGCGACATGCTGGCTTATCCAGATCCGACAACTTTTCAGATTGTTTCCTGGCGTCCCATGGAACGACCGGTGGCCCGCATGTTCTGCGACATCAAGAACCCCGACGGCAGCCCCTATGAAGGCGACAGCAGGTACGTCCTCAAAAGGATTCTGGGCAAAGCTGCTGAAGACGGGTACAGCTTTTACGTAGGCCCGGAGCTGGAATTCTTTCTTTTTGAGAGCTCCAGGGAGCCCAAAACCCTGGACTTCGGGGGGTACTTTGATGCACCGCCTCTGGACCTGGCCAATGACATCCGCAGGGATATCATAAATGCCCTGATAAACATGGGCATTATTGTAGAGTACAGTCACCACGAGGTGGCCCCCAGCCAGCACGAGATAGACCTGCGCTACCAGGAAGCCCTGAAGATGGCCGACACCGCGGTCACCTACCGGGTCATCGCCAAGGAAGTGGCCAGACGTCACGGCTGCTACGCCACCTTTATGCCCAAGCCCCTTTTCGGGGAAAACGGCAGCGGCATGCATGTGCACCAGTCTCTTTTTAAAAATGGCAAAAACGTGTTTTACGATCCTGATGCCCCGGACAATCTGAGTAGGGAATGCAGAAATTACATCAGCGGCCTTCTGGAGCATGCCAACGAGATCACCGCTGTGTGCAACCAGTGGGTCAATTCCTACAAGAGGCTGGTGCCGGGATATGAGGCTCCTGTTTACGTGGCCTGGGCCAGGCGCAACCGCTCATCCCTGGTGCGGGTGCCCATGTACAAACCGGGCAAGGAAAAGGCTACCCGGGTGGAGCTTAGATCTCCGGATCCGGCCTGCAACCCTTATCTGGCATTTGCCTGTATGCTTGCTTCCGGGCTCAAGGGCATGGAAAAGAAATACCCCCTGCCCGAGGCGGTGGAAGAAGATATCTTTGAGATGAACGAGGAAGAAAGAAAGAAGCACAACATCCCCAGCCTGCCCGGAAGCCTTTTCGAGGCGGTGGAGGTTCTGGAAAAAAGCGCAGTGGTCAGGCAGGCCCTGGGCGAGCACATATTCAACAATTTCATCGCCAACAAGAAAATCGAATGGAATAACTACCGCATACAGGTGACTGAGTATGAGCTGAAAAAGTACCTGCCGCTTCTGTAAATCCGTCAGTCGCGTCAGGGCGGACAACTACTCATGTAAATCGAGTTATGCAGATGCAAGATGTTTTCCGGTGGTTATCCCAGCACATTTATTGCCTGTTCTTTTTGCGACAAAAGTTTTGAATCAGAGCCTGTCGCAGCGTATGTTGCCCAGGTCTTCCTCCATACGGTCGTCGATGTTCTGGGCTGCTTCGTTTAAATTGAAACAACTATTGCACACCCGGCAATAGAGATAAATCCTGGTTCAAGTGCGCTTTATACGGTAGTTTTCAGGACCGTGGCTGCAGATGGACTTGACCTTGAAACTGGAATCCATAACTTATCCTTTAGGTTGAGGTGGTTCTTGAAGCAAGCGCAATACATATATCCAAGGTTTAATGCGGTCAACCGTCTGTGTTGCAGTTAGAACTATAAGGATGCTGTAACATTATGAAAAATATGGACAAGTTTGCAGAAAATCTCATGGATGAAACCCTGAAAGAGGCGGCGGAGACCTTTTTCGGGAAACGCAGGGAACTGGAAGACGACCTGGAGTTTCTGCAGCAGCAGGCAGAAGAGCTGCAGAGACAGGCCAGGGGCATTGAAGGAATTGTTACCCGTCTGAACCATGTCCTTGGTCGAGGCAGTGCTGCCCAAGAGTTCTGGACCGGCCTGGACAGCAGTGAACTGGCCGGGGTCCCGGCAGACTGGGAGCATGATGTGGCCCTGCCCCGGGCCTGGACCAGCAGGGGCAGGTTTCTCGGCTTAGTGCGCAGTCTGTATATGCAGCTTGCAGAGAGAATAGACGTCTACACCCATGGCCGATATGTCGAGGACAAGGAAGTAGCGGGCAAAAAACAGCTTACCACCAACCTGAAATCGGTCACGGATTTTGCCGAGAGCATTAATGCAGCCATTAGAGAGATAAACGCCTGCAATCGGCCGGACGATGTCATGGCCTTTGCCAGGAGTATGGATGTGGAAGGCGGCCAGAAGAGAAAGCTGGCAGGCAGTGACCTGACTTATAACTTTGACCAGGATCTGTGCTTCAAGGAGCTGAGCATTGATGACCTGGGCCTGGCAAAGTATCCGGAACTTTCCACAGACCGTCAGTCCATGCAGAAAGTGGATGCCCTGGCCAAAGATATTTATTCCAGGTACAAGAAAGAGATAAAAGATGTCCTGGATGAAATATATGGTTGATTTTCGGGATTGGGGAATTTAGGAATTCAGGAATTTAGGAATTCAGGAATTGGGGAATTTAGGGATTGGGGAGCATGGGGCATGGGGCATGGGGCATAGGGCATGGAGCATAGGGCATGGAGCATAGAGCATAGGGCATGGAGCATGGAGCATGGAGCATGGAGAGAAGAAAGGATCAATGCTGAATGGGAATTTAGGGATTGGGGAATTGGGAAGTTCAGGGATTGAAGAATTGGGGGATAAAAGAAATGCGTGATGATACTTCCGGTTTGACTCTGCTGGGTAAAACGAGGCCCGAATATCCTTCCAGGGTTGATCCCGGAGTTCTGGAGACCTTTGCCAATAAATTTGCGGAAAGGGACTACGAAGTGGTTATGGTCACGGATGAGTTCACTTCCCTTTGCCCGGTTACAGGACAGCCGGACTACGGGACCATTGAACTCAGATACGTGCCGGGAAAGGAGTGCATCGAGTCCAAATCCCTCAAATATTATCTTTTCAGCTACCGTCAGGAACCTACTTTTATGGAGACTGTGGTCAATCGCATCCTGGATGACCTGGTTCAGGCCTGCAGCCCCAGGCAGATGAAAGTTGTGGGCCGCTTCAAGGCCAGGGGCGGCATAGCCATCGATGTTTCCGCACAGTACCGCCGGGAAGATCAGCCGTCTTGAGCTCAAGCTGTTTTCAGCCCTGCCGGATACACCTGCAAAAAAGACAAAATTTATCCAGCAATTGATACCCAAAGGAAACATTTCTATCGCAATGCAGTCTTGTGATCCAGTAATTATCGGAGTTGATACCGGGGGGACTTTTACGGATTTTATATATCATTTAGGCGGTCGCTGGGTAGTGCACAAGACCCTGTCCACCCCGGATGATCCTTCAAGAGCTGTACTTGAGGGGCTGGAGCACATTGCCCCTGAGGGCAGGACCCGCCCGGTTGAATCCCACTCTGTGGGGCCGCCCGGGGCGGCATTGGGCCGGGTAAAGGTAGTGCACGGCTCCACCGTGGCCACCAATGCTGTCCTGGAGCGAAAAGGGGTCAGGACCGCCATAATCACCAATGCCGGCTTTGAAGACGTAATAGAAATCGGTCGCCAGAACAGGGACCAGCTCTACAATCTCTTTCACCGCAGACCACAGACTGTGGTTCCCCCAGGCCTCAGGTTCGGCCTCCCCGCCCGCATGGATGCATCAGGAAAAGAAATCCAGCCCATGGACCTGGAGGTTTTGTCCAGCATCAAGAAACGCCTCAAAGAATTGCAGGTACAGTCCGTGGCTCTCTGTTTGCTTTTTTCCTATCTCAACCCGGAGCATGAGCA
>NZ_QYZY01000205.1:0-2095 GCF_003838035.1 Desulfonatronospira sp. MSAO_Bac3
ACCTCTGTTGTTAAGCTCCGCCGTTATGTTTGGAGTGACCTCCACGCTGCCGGCCTCTTCGTCATCAGATACAATAAGATGAAGTACGTCATCCTCTTCAAAATATACGAGACGTGATTTATCCATATTGTTCCAGCCTCCCGGTTTTGATTCGAAAGTTTATCTGCTGGCGGCTTGTAGCATGTATTGTCACTGGCTGCAGTCCGCTGCGGGTTTGTTCATACGGTATCAAGACGAATGGTTATCCTGACCTTATTTGCAGGTGCATCTGGTAAATGTTTTTACACTCTTGGTCTGCTCCTGTGCATTCTGGAATTAGAAGGTGCTGTGCAGCTTGTACATTCCGAATTCCCTGTGTCCCAGGGCTTCGGCCTTGGTCTGTTTGCCGTTTATGACCTCTATAAGTTCCTGAAAAAGCCTTTCACCGGCCTGGGCGATGGATTCCCGGCCGTCGATCACAGGGCTGGCATCAAACTCAATATTGTCCTTCATGTTTTCATAGGTTGTTTTATTGCCGGTTATCTTGATGACAGGGGCGATGGGTGATCCTGTAGGGGTGCCCCTGCCGGTGGTGAAGATGACCACCTGGGCTCCGCCGGCCAGCATGCCGGTAATGGACTCTATGTCCTGGCCAGGGGTGTCCATGAAATGCAGTCCTTTTTCCACGGGTATCTGAGCATAGTCCAGGACTCCGTTTAGAGGCTGCTTTTTGCCTCCCTTGTATATGCAGCCAAGGGATTTTTCCTCAATGGTGGTCAGCCCGCCTTGAATATTTCCCGGGGTGGGCTGGCCGCCGCGCATGTCAAAGCCCAGGTCCCGGGCTTTCTGCTCACAGCCGGCCACGGTATCAAGGAGTTTTTTCTTTACCTCATCTGATTTGGCGCGCCGGGAAAAAATGTGCTCAGCACCGATGATCTCGGTGGTTTCGGAAAAAATGGTGGTCCCTCCCAGGCTGATGAGCTTGTCCGATACATATCCGGTCACGGGATTGGACACCAGCCCGGAAGTGGCGTCCGAGCCTCCGCATTCCAGGGCCAGGATTATTCTGGACAGGTCTGTCTGTTCCCGGTGCTGGGACTGGGTCTCTTGGATCATGTCCCTGACCAGGCGCAGACCCTTTTCTTCGGTCTTGAGGGTGCCGCCCTGCTCCTGGATGATCAGGTGCTCAACCCTTTTTCGGGAACCGGCAGCGATTTCATCAGCGACCTTTTTAATGGGAACGCCTTCGCAGCCCAGGCCCACCACCAGGACAGCGGCGATATTTGGATTTTTGCCGAGATTTATAAGGGTCTGGGTGGTAAGCTGCATGTCATTGCCAAGCTGGCAGCACCCGTGCTGGTTGGGAAGATAAATGGTGTTCCGGGTCCTCTCGGCGATATGTTTGGCGGTTTCCGAGGCACAGACCACTGTAGGGATGACCGCCACCATGTTTCTGATTCCCACCTGACTGTCTGGACGCATGTATCCCCAGATATTCATAGCTAACCTTCCTTTCTGTCTGTAAAAGTTCCGCGGATGCTGTCTACATTGTGCACGTGGACATGTCCGAACCTGGATATGTCTCTGGTGGCCACCCCGATTACTTCCCCGTACTTGATGATTTGTCCGCCCTGGCTTATGTCGGAAAGGGCGAACTTGTGCCCGAAGGTAACCGGTTCTTTGACTTGAATCTCAAATGTTGAATCATCGTCCTGGACCAATACCTTTTCCCCGACGTCCAGGTCCTTTGTGGCAGTGGCCACATTGTCATCTTTGTTGATCAATACAGCTGAACTCTTCATGGTGTACTCCTGTGGCTGGTGAAAAACTGGTTTATGCTGACCCTTGTCCGGCATGGACAGATGAAACAGCTGCGCCGGGTCAGTGACTTGCCGGGTTGCCGATGCCGGCCGGAAGATGGAAGAAAACCAGCAGCATGTAAAGGGTTGGTCCTGCAGCCCTGTTCCTGAAAGCCACCGGCACAGAAAACAGTTCAGGAGGCGTTATGAGCAATGTTTCCTGAGCATCCGCTCCAGGTCGTCTTTCTGTACCGGCTTGGCCAGGCAGTCATTCATGCCTGCCTCGAGAAACCGCTCCCGGTCACCATCCATGGCGT
>NZ_QYZY01000206.1:0-6069 GCF_003838035.1 Desulfonatronospira sp. MSAO_Bac3
TCATGTTTTGTTATCAATGCGAACAGACCGCCAAAGGCGAAGGATGCACCAAGATAGGAGTGTGCGGAAAGCAGCCGGACACTGCCGAACTTCAGGACCTGCTGGTGTTTGCCCTCAAGGGCCTGTCCCAGGTGGCCATGGCCGGCCGGGAAAAAAATGTAGTGGACACCAAAGTGGGCCGGTTCATCTCCGAGGCCATGTTTTCCACCCTGACCAATGTCAACTTCGATCCGGAGCGTATTGCCGGACTGGTCAAGGATACCGTGGAGCTCCGGGATGAACTCAAATCCAAGGTGTCCCAGGCCGGCGGCAATGTCCCTGCCTCTGAAGCCGCCAGCTTCGTCCCGGAGAATACTGTGGAGGGCATGGTGTCTCAGGGGGAAAAGCATGGAGTTGTTGCTGACAAGGATCCCAACGAGGACATTCATTCCCTGAAGCAGACCGTCACCTACGGCATCAAGGGTATCTGCGCCTATGCCGATCATGCGGCCATACTGGGACAGGAGGACGACGCTGTGTACGAATACGTCCAGAGGGCCCTGGCTTCAACCCTGCGTGAGGACCTGAGTCTGGAACAGTGGATTGAACTGGCCATGGAATGCGGGCGTACGAATATCCGGGCCATGGAACTTCTGGATGCGGGCAATACCGGAACTTATGGTCATCCCGAACCTACAAAGGTGCCCCTGGGACCCAAAAAGGGCAAGGCCATCCTGGTTTCCGGGCATGATTTGAAGGATCTGGAAATGCTCTTGAAGCAGACCGAGGGCAAGGGCATAAACATTTACACCCACGGCGAGATGCTGCCCTGCCATGGCTATCCTGAACTTAAAAAGTATTCCCATTTTCATGGTCATTACGGCACTGCCTGGCAGAATCAGCACAAGGAATTCGATGCATTTCCTGGTCCCATACTCATGACCACCAACTGCATCCAGAAGCCCAGAGATTCCTACAAGGACCGCATCTTTACTACCGGCCTGGTGGGCTGGCCTGGAGTGGCCCACGTCAATGGTGACCAGGAAAGCACGTCCCTGCTGGAACGTCTCAAGGCAGTGGTGGGCATGGCCAGCAAAGGAGAAAATGAAAAGGACTTCAGTCCGGTTATTGACAAGGCCCTGAGCATGGAAGGATTTGCAGCTGATGAAGACAAGGGTCATGTCATGGTGGGTTTTGGTCGCAACGCGGTCATGTCCGTGGCAGGCACTGTCATTGATGCAGTCAAGGGCGGCAATATCCGGCATTTCTTCCTGGTGGGCGGCTGCGACGGAGCCAAGCCGGACCGCAACTACTACACGGAGTTTGTGGAGAAGGTGCCAGGTGATTGCGTAGTCCTGACCCTGGCCTGCGGCAAGTTCAGGTTCTTTGACAAGGATCTTGGGGAAATCGGAGGCATACCCAGGCTTCTGGACGTGGGGCAGTGCAACGATGCCTATTCCGCGGTAAAGATCGCCATGGCCCTGGCCGAGGCCTTTGAATGCGGAGTAAACGACCTGCCT
Source organism: Desulfonatronospira sp. MSAO_Bac3 (assembly GCF_003838035.1). Lineage (NCBI taxonomy): Bacteria > Pseudomonadati > Thermodesulfobacteriota > Desulfovibrionia > Desulfovibrionales > Desulfonatronovibrionaceae > Desulfonatronospira > Desulfonatronospira sp. MSAO_Bac3. The sequence goes on from NZ_QYZY01000206.1 coordinate 1,500, forward strand.
CTGTCCTTAGTGCTGTCATGGTATGAACAGAAGGCAGTGGCCATTCTATTGTCCCTGCTGGCCCTGGGTGTCAAAGACATCCGCCTGGGACCTTCACTGCCGGCTTTTATCAGCCCCAACGTCCTCAATTATCTTGTGGAAAACTATGACATAAAGCCCATAAACACCCCTGATGAAGACCTTAAGGCCATCCTGGGATAAACCGGCTGTAAATAACACTACAGCGAAACTTATGACTGACCTCCGGGGACTGGCTCTCCCCGCACTTATTGTAAAACCTGTCAATCTTCCTTTAGAAAAATAAGTGCGGGGGGGGGCTTCCCCTGCTTTCCTTAAAAAGGGCTAAACTGTTACCTTTAAAGATAACCACTGTTTGGTGGTCGGGAAAAATACGCTTGACTTCCCGGGCCTGCCACCACCTGGTGCTGCGCTGCAAAGCTTCCTGCATGGAAAGAGGCCTGGAGAATCTCCTTGAATCAGTTGTTACATAAATTCCGAAAGAACTTGAGGAGCCAGCGCAAATCCGAGGTCTGAATTGCTGGCTGCAAAATTTCTCGCTTCCTGGCATTGCGGATGTTCAGCGATTTCAAATGCCACCATAAAAGAAGTATCAATACCTGTCATTCAAGCATCTCCTGGAGCAGATCATCTTCAGGGGTTAAATCTTTAAGTATAGATCCAGCGTTGGCAGGAGGGGCGTCAAAAATACTCTGATCTTCTCTCAGGTAACTACGGCGGTATTCTTCCATGGCATTGCGGATAAGCTCCGAGGCAGTCCGGTTATTCCGAGCGGCATATTCCTGAAAGGCGTGGTAGGTTTCTGAGGATACATTTATGGTTATGGTTTTCATAGATATCTATTCTATGTAAATCAGCAACAAGGTCAAGCTTCGATATAAGAAGTGGATGTGCCTGCAACCTTGAAAAAAATAACGAACACCTAAGTTCCGAATTATATACAATAAAGGTAGGTAATTGATGGCAAAAATCCTGATCGTGGACGATGTACCGGCTAATATCAAGGTCCTGGGCCGGTTGCTGAAAGAACACCATCAGCTTATGGTGGCCAGCAATGGGGAAAAAGCCAGTTTCATAAGCACGGGTATCACCACCAGGGTGAAGTTAAGAATTCTCTTGACGCATAAAGGATACTGGTTGAAAGTCAAATTTCAGAATTATATCTACAAAGGAATTTTTTTTCATGGCAAGGAATCAATTTTCAGGCCCTGCGACCTTTTTTCGGGACAGGCGGCTCCCGGTAAAGGCAACTCCGGCAGGTTACAGTGCTTTAATAGATTATTTTGATCTCAGGGTTCCTTTCCCCCGGACTTTTTTTGCCATCGGAGACAGGCACAGAACCATTCAGGAGCAGGGTTGGCATATACTTACTCCACGCCACACCCCATCTCCCGATATACAAAGCCATCTAAAGTTTGCCATCAAGTACGAGGGCCTGGACCTGGCTGTCCTCAAACGGCTGTTTCAGGCAACAGGACCAAAACCCATAGAAGCAATGGTTAAATCCAGGCCCACCGGCTCATATGCCAGGCGTAGCTGGTTTCTTTACGAATGGCTTTTGGGTGAAGAGCTTAATCTTCCGGACGCCCGGACCGGCCGTTATGTTTCAGTAGTCGACCCAAACATGCAGTTTGCTCTGCAGGGAAAGGGCTCACCCCGGCATCGTGTGCGCAACAACCTGCCTGGAACCCGTGCATTCTGCCCCATGGTCTTCTGTACGCAAGTTCTGCAGGAATTCATGGACCTGAAACTCAAACAGAAAACCCTGGAAATTATCGATGACGTGCCCAGGGACATCCTGGCCAGGTCATCAGCATTTCTACTGCTTAAAGACTCTAAGGCAAGTTACGCAATTGAAGGAGAAGGACCTTCCCATGACCGTGTTCAGAGATGGGCCAGGGCCATCGGGGAGGCCGGACAAAACGAACTGGATCAGGACGAGTTCGTCAGGCTGCAAAAAATTGTCATAGGTGATTCCCGCTTTGTGGATCTGGGGCTGCGAATCGGTGGAGGCTTTGTCGGCGAGCATGACCGAGATACTGGAGAGCCAAGTCCTGTACATATCAGTGCCAAAGCTGATGATCTGCCTGAACTTGTGCAGGGACTGATTGAGTTTGAGCATAGCTCCGGACAGGAGCTTGACCCTGTAGTGGCTGCGGCAGTACTGGCTTTTGGTTTTGTGTATATCCATCCATTCGAGGATGTGAACGGAAGACTGCACCGCTACCTTATTCATCACGTGCTTTCCTCCCGGGGGTTCAACCCTCCTGGTCTTGTCTTTCCGGTTTCAGCAGTGATCCTGGAAAGGATAGAGGAATACAGGAAGGTTCTGGAGGACTATTCTGCCAGACTTATGCCCGCTATCGAGTGGAAGCCCACTGATAAGGGGAATGTACAGGTGCTGAACGATACGGCGGATTTTTATCGTTATTTTGATGCCACCCCGCATGCTGAGTTTCTTTACGATTGTGTACGCCGGACCATTGAAAAGGATCTTCCTGAAGAAGCTCTTTTCCTTCGCCGCTATGATCAGTTCAAGGCCCGGGTGCAATCTTTGATTGATATGCCCGAAAATACCTTAAACCTGCTTTTCCGTTTTCTGCGCCAAAACCAGGGGAAATTATCCAAGCGGCCCAGATCAAAAGAATTTAATGCGTTGACAGATGACGAGGTCCAAAGCATTGAAGCAATTTTTCGAGAGGATGCAGGAAATGCAAGCCCAACTCCAAAAAGGAAGGAACAGTATGGATAATTTATGAAGCAAGGGGTTTGCAAGGTTTGCAGCCCAAGAACTTAACCCCCTGAATGGTTATGTTGGAATTTATCAGATAATTATTAATAAAGGAATAAACCAGATGAGCAGACAGGAACTGATAAAAAAGGCCGCTGAAATCAAGACGCCCTCAAAGCAGGCCGCAAGGCAATTTGAGGAAGCCAGCCCTTCGCTTGTGGACGAATTGAACCAGATCATGTGTTCCAGATCAGACCTGGAAAAACTCATAGGCAAGAACAACCGGGAGATGATGCTGGACAACCACAACAATCATGCCCGTTTCATGTCCGCCCTGCTTGTGGACTACCGCCCCGAGGTCCTGGTGGATACGGTTTTCTGGGTCCTTCGAACTTACAGGGCTCACGGGTTCCAGCCTGCATACTGGCCTGCCCAGCTTAATACCTGGCTGCAGCTTCTTCAAAAGTACTTAAGCCCGGAAGCTTATGAAGAAGTAAGCCCTGTTTACAATTTTATGATAGTTAATCAGGCCTTTTTTGACAGATCAAACCCGGCCTCCTATGAAGACCTGTAGACAGCAGGACATCCCGGATGGAACAGCTTTTCAAGGATAATGAGTATGGGAGGTATTATGGCCAATGGAGCAGTTAAAGTAACCATAAATCTGCCGCATAATCTGGTAGTGGTTGCTGATGAAGTTGCGCGTGAAAGGAAGACCAGTCGCAGCAAGGTTATCACTTCTTGCCTGCAGAGTTTAGCTGCCGAGCGTTTACATAATGAAATGGCAGAGGGATATAGGACGCTGGCAAAAGAGAACTTGAAGTTTGCTGAAGGGAGCGCCCATTTGGCTAATGAGCTACTGCCCGAGCGGGAATGACCATTTATGACCGAAGAATGGTAACCATTCAGAGTTCTTCTGGTTTAAGAGTACTTGCATGTAAAGAAAAGAATATCTCACGCCCGGCCTGAAGCAGGCCCAGAGACGCAGAGCAAGGCAGGAGCCCCATGAATGGTTACGGTATAGAAAAAAATAAAAAAATCTTGAACAGGCATTGCTAAAAGAAGAAGTATTGAGTAATTACAAATTCCGTTTAGACTTATAAAAAGACAAGGCCTGTATAATATCCCGGATATTTTCAATTTTCTGGAAATCATTATCTATCAGCCTGTCACAGTCCTTCTCTTTTTGCCCTCCTCATCTGCTTTGTTTTTTTTGCGACATCATCCAAACAAGGCCAGGGTAGTTATGTATCAGTTTCAGCGCCGCACCGCAGCTTCTGCCCTCTCTAAAGAGGATAAATTCCGCAGCCTTTTTGAAACTTTGCCCCAGGGCGTGATTTTCCAGGATGCAAAAGGATGCATCACTTCAGCCAATCCTGCAGCGGCAAAAATTCTGGGGATTTCTTTGGAACAGATTCCCGGAATAAAGCTCGTGAATACCCGCTGGAAGATGATAAGTGAAGATGGCACAATAGTTCCAGATGAGGCACATCCTTCCATGATTGCGCTGAAAACCGGTCAGACCATCGGACCTGTGGTTAAAAAAATATTCAACCCAGAAACAAATGCCTATCTATGGCTTTCTTTGACTGCTGTGCCTGTTTTTCATCCGGAGAGCGAAGTGCCTCATGATGTCTACACTATCTTTGAAGATGTCACTCGGGAAAAAATCCAGCAGGATCAACTGATGGAGCGGGAGCAATTTTTTACAAGTCTCTTTGACAATCATACCGCCGTGACGTTGATGATTGACCCGGATAACGGAGTCATTATTGATGCCAATCATGCTGCAGCAGAGTTTTACGGATGGTCGCGCCAGGA
>NZ_QYZY01000207.1:0-6978 GCF_003838035.1 Desulfonatronospira sp. MSAO_Bac3
ACCCTGGCCCTGGCCCTGGCCTTTGAGCCCCCGGAAGGAAATGTCATGAGCCGTCCCCCCAGGCCTCCGGATGAACCCCTCATCTCCGGATTTCTCATCTGGCGCGTGGCCTCGGTATCCGTGCTCCTGGTCATCGGCACTCTGTGGCACTACCAGTATATGCTGGCCGGAGGTGCTTCCCATGAACTGGCCTCCACCACGGCCATCAACACCCTGGTGGTGGGACAGGTCTTCTACCTGATAAACAGCCGGTTCATCCACGAACCGGCCTGGAGCATCCGGGGCTTTCTGGGCAGCAGGGCGGTGCTTATCTCCATTGCCGTCCTGGCCGTACTGCAGATTGGCTTTACCTACCTGCCCTTCATGCAGTACATCTTCCAGACCGAACCCGTCTGCCTTGAGTCCTGGATCAGGATAGTACTCTTCGGCATAATCGTATTTCTGGCTGTAGAGCTGGAAAAGGCCTTTTTCCGGAGAAAAACCGGCAATTAGACATCAGGACATGGCTATAAGCATGACTCCTGCCAGCATGACCAGGGTGGCCGTCACCCTGGTCTTCATATCCTTTTCCAGAAAATAAATCCCGCCTATGAGCACCCCGAGCACGATGCTGGTCCTTTTTATGGCAATTACGTAAGGTACCAGACCGATCTTTATGGCTGCCATCTGACACACGAAGCCCACCCCGGTGACCAGGCCTATGAGCAGAAGGGGGGTCAGGTTGGCCTGCATTTTCCCCCGCAGCCTGCCCCGCATGCAGAAAAGAACCACTGTCAGGCCCAGGGAGATAAAACTCTGGATGCACACCGCCCAGAAAAAGGGACTGGTGGCCATGACTCCGATTTTATCCATGTTGGCGGCCACGCTCCAGATAAGGGCCACCATGAGCATCAGCCTGGCCCCGGGATCGCTCACCAGGGCCCTTAAGGGACTTAAAAGCGTGGCCTCCCTGCCCACCCCCAGCAGATAGGAGCCGCCCACAATGAACAAAACCCCGACATATCCCAGGGGCGTGGGGATATCCCCCACCAGCAAAGGTGAGGTAAAGAGCAGAAAGGCCGGGGTAAAGCTTAAAAGGGGCAGGGTGATGGAGAGATCCGAAGTGCTTATGGCCCGGATATACAGAACCGTGGCCAGGATATTCAGGCCGCCCCCCACAAGAAGGGCCGTCCAGAATTCAGGGGGCAGGTACTCCGGAATGGGAGTGAAAAAGATAAGAGGCAGGATAAAGGGCAGACTGAAGACCTTCCACACCCAGGCAATGGTGAATACGTCCATGCTCTGCAGGCTTTTCTTGCACAGCCCGTCCTTGGCCGCTTCGCACACGGCGGTGATAAAGGCCAGAATGATCCACATGTGATTTACTTAGCCGGCCCTGCTGTAAGTCCTTGGGTTTTTGCCCAGGCTGCAGAAAATCTCGTAAGAAATGCTGTCCAGCCACCCGGCCATCTCCCGGGCGCTTAACAGTTGCCGCCCTTCTCCGCCCAGAACATAAACCTCGCAACCGGGGGCAATATCCCCGGCATGGCTTGCATCCACTACGCTCAGCTGCATGCAGACCCGGCCCAGCACAGGCATCCTGCGGCCCTGGTAAAGCATCCAGCCCCGGTTGGAAAGGCCCCGGGAATAGTTGTCCGCATAACCGCAGCCAATGACCGCGATGCGCATGTCCCTGGGTGCAGTAAAGCAGAGCCCGTAACTGACCCCTGCCCCTTTTTCCAGGTGGTGCACCGCCAGAACAGGGGCCCTGACATGCATGGCCTGGGCCAGGCCCTCACCCTTGGAGGCCCAGGGGGTATGCTCAAAGGGATTGTCCCCGTAAAGGGAGATGCCGGGGCGAACGCAGTCCAGATGTGTTTCCGGGTGGGCCAGGATGGCCGCCGAGTTGGCCAGAGACTTTTCAAATTCATGACCCCTGGCCTGCATGGTCCGGCAGTAGTCTTCAAAGGTCTTAAGCTGGCGAAGCACCTCCTGCCTGCCCTGGACAGAATCCGCCAGGCTCAGGTGCGAGGCCAGCATGTGCAGTTTGAGCCCCCGGCACTTCTCCCAGGTCTCCAGCAGCTCATGCAGGTCCCCTCCTCTGAACCCCAGCCGGTTCATGCCGGTTTCCAGCTTGATGGCCACCGGGATTGTCCCTCTGAAGCTGCAGGAGGCCTCTTGCAGGGCCTTTAACTGCTCCCGGGAATGAATAAATGGGATGATCCTGTGCCGGGCCAGAAGGTGGTAATCCTCAGGGGAGACCGGTCCAAGCAGGGAATAGATTTCAGGCGCGTCCAGGCAGTCTCTCAGGCGCGCTCCTTCCTGGACGCTGCCCACCCCGAAACGATCCGCCCCGGCCTGATGCAGGCAGCGGGCCGTCTCTTCCAGGCCGTGTCCGTAGGCATCGGCCTTGACCACGGCCATAACCCTGGCGGTGGTCCTGCGGCTTAGAAATGCAAAATTATCCTCTATGGACCTGGTCTGGATGTGCACCTTGAGCATAGCAAAATCCCGGTTTTATCCGCCTATGGAAGACATGACCCGCCGGCACAGGCTTTTTTCCTTTTTGCCGCCGGACATGAGCTCATGGCCCATGGGCTTTTTGCGCCCTGCCCGTTCCATGACCAGGCGCAGCCTTTCAGGGCTGATTTTCGGGGAACGGATAAGGGGCAGCAGGTTGTATTCTTTGTCCGAGAAAAGGCAGGTGCGCAGACGTCCATTGGCTGTTACCCGCAGGCGGTTGCAGGTGGCGCAGAAATGCGCGCTCAAAGGGGATATGACCCCCACCCGGCCCAGGCCATGCCCGGGTTTGTACATGCGGGCCGGGCCATGGTTGCGGGTCAGGTTGTCCACCGGCACCATGTCGGTTAACTCTGCAGCCTGAGTCAAAAGATCCGCCGAGGACCAGTAATAATCCTGTTCCCACAGGGTCTTCTCACCAATGGGCATAAACTCTATGAAACGTACGTCCAAAGGCTTGTCCATGGCCAGGCGGATAAAATCCCCCAGCTCGTCATCATTGACCCCCTTAAGGGCCACGGCATTTATCTTGACCCGGATCCCCTCTTCCAGGCAACGGTCAATACTGGCCATGACGCTGTCCAGCTTGTCCTGTCCGGTTATACGCTGATACTTGTCCCGGTCCAGGGTGTCCAGGGAGATGTTCAGGCCTTTGATGCCGATGTCGCGCAAGGCCCGGATCTTGCCGGCAATGAGGGTGGCGTTGGTGGTCAGCCTTATCTCCATCTGCGGCAGCTCGCTTTTGAGCCGATGCAGAAAATACAGTATATCCCGGCGGACAAAAGGTTCGCCTCCGGTAAGCCTGACCTTCTGCACATCCATGCCCGAGGCTGCGTGCAGCAGATACAGCATGTCCTCGTAGGTCAGGATATTTTTGTGGGAAATGAATCTGGAGCCCTTGCCGGGCCGGCAGTAAAAGCATCTCAGATTGCAGCGGTCGGTTATGCTCAGGCGCAGGTAGCTGACTCCCCGGCCGTAGTTGTCCTGGATCATCTGGTATTGCTCCTGGAAAATCAGGTTGTAATATCCCGCCCCTTACTGGCTGCAGGGCTTATACGCCCCTGGACGAAAACCGGGACAGGATTTAATGTAACCCTTCAGGGGTATGCCGGAATCACGCCTCTGGCGTGAGTGCCAGTAATCACCACCGAGGACCCCCTGAATGGTTAAAACTTAACTGCCCGGCAGCTTATACCAAGAAAGCCGGGCAGGCAACCTTGCCCGGTTTTCATAACCGCCGGGCTCGCGGCGGCGCAGTTTTTTTTAGAATGACTGTTTCCGGGCTTGCCTTTGCCCCGGGGAAAACCTATAAATCAATAGTGCCGGAAACCCAACCGGCAACCTGTTCAAGTAAAATTTATTGCATAACACTACAGCGAAACTTATTTATTGACCTCCGGGGACTGGCTCTCCCCGCGCTTATTTTTAAAACCTGTTAATCATCCTTCAGAAAAATAAGTGCGGGGGTGCCTGTCCCCAATTGAGATACGATATTATATTTTATAAGTTTCGCTGTAGGGATAACCTGCAGGAAATGAAGACTCAACAAGCTTTACCAGCTGATTTATCAGTTCAACCATTTACCAGGCGCTTTATTTAATGTTTACCCTGCCCAGCACAGCCGGCCAGGCGTAAAAGCAAGTGCCGGATGAACCATTAAATTCGGGAGAAAAAAATGAACACAGTAAAAGAAACCGCCCAGCAGGCCACTTTTGCCGGGGGATGCTTCTGGTGTCTGGAAGCTGACCTGGCCAAACTTGAAGGCGTGCTGGAGGTCGTATCCGGATATACCGGGGGACATACTGAAAACCCCACTTACGAGCAGGTCACTACCGGCCTCACCGGACATTTCGAGGCCGTACGGGTAAACTTTGATCCGGGCCTTATAAGCTACAACCAGCTTCTGGACGTATTCTGGAAATCCATCGACCCCATTGACCCCGGCGGGCAGTTCGCAGACCGGGGAAGTCAGTACCGCACAGTCATATTTTATCACAATGAGGAACAGCGGGTTGCAGCCGCTGAATCCAGGAAAGCCCTGCAGGCCACGGGCAAATTCCGGGGGCCGGTGGCCACCCTGATTCTTCCTGCGGACGAGTTTTATCCTGCCGAAGACTATCACCAGAAGTACTACGAAAAAAACAAGGAACACTACCGCCGCTACCGGGTCCTTTCGGGACGTCAGGATTTTCTGGAACGGCAGTGGGGACATTCGACTCCAGATGCCGGCAACAACAGGACCAGTGTATCCGAGCATCCCGAGGTCAAGCTGACCCCCATGCAGTACCGGGTCACCCGGCAGGACGGCACGGAGCCTCCCTTTGATAACGAATACTGGGACCACAAGGAAGAAGGCCTCTACGTGGACATAATCTCCGGAGAGCCCTTGTTCAGCTCTAAGGACAAGTACGACTCCGGTACCGGCTGGCCAAGCTTCACCCGTCCAATCAAAGAGGAAAACATTGTCCAGCGCCCGGATCACAGTCTGCCCAGCCCGCGCACCGAAGTTCGAAGCGCTGGATCAGACTCACACCTGGGACATGTATTCGACGACGGGCCTGAGCCCACTGGAATGCGCTTCTGTATCAATTCCGCAGCCCTGCGCTTTGTCCCGGCGGAAGACCTGGAGCAGGAAGGCTACGCTGAATTCCTGGATTTGTTCAGGGATTAATCCGGTCAAGCATGCAGGAACTGGAGCTCACAGTCGAACGCCTCATCTGGCGGGGCCGGGCCCTGGCCAGGCTAGAATCCGGGCAGGTGGTCATCCTGGAACCAGGTGTATTCCCGGGGGAGCGCATCCTGGCGCAAGTCACCAAAAGCACCGGAGACCATCTCCAGGCCAGGTGCACCCGCCTCCTGGAGCCGGCAGAGCACAGGCAAGAGCATCCCTGCCCCCTGGGTGATCTTTGCGGGGGATGCCGATTCGGGGTTTTGCCCTACCAGGTCCAGGTTAAAATCAAACACCAGGTGCTGCAAACAGAAATCCGCCGCGCCCTGGGCCGCAAGTGGTCCGGACATGCTCCCGAAGAAATATTGGTCTTTTCCAGCCCTGAAAGCTGGGGCTATCGCTGGCGCGGCCAGACAGAAGTCCTGGACGGCCGCCCCCATGTCAAGGCCCTGGGCAGAAACCATCCCCTGCACTGCCCCAGATGCCTGCTGCACGCCCCGGTCCTGGCCGTGGAGCTTCCCCGCATCTGCCAGGACCTGCCACCTGGGCGCTACACCATGGCGGCCAGCCCCCTGGACCACAAGGTCCTTGCCCATACCAGTCCGGAGTGGCTGAAGCTTCCTCTGGAAAAATCCGGCATCAGCCTTCAGGTCCGCCCGGGATCCTTTTTTCAGGCCAACTGGAGGCTGAACCAGGACCTGGTGCAATATGTGCTCTCCCGGCTTGCCCACCTGGACAGCCTGGCAGACCTGTACGCCGGGGCCGGCAACTTCGCCCTGCCCTGTGCTGCCGGGGGACATAAAGTCCTGGCCCTGGAATCCGACTCCCGGGCAGCCAAAGGAGCCCTGCGAGCAGCCAGAGAGGGCGGCCTGAACAATCTGCGCATCCATACCGGCGACCTGCGCCGGAGGGAGGCCATGCAGACAGTGAAGAAGTTCGCCCCTCAGGGCCTGATTCTGGATCCGCCCCGCAGCGGTGCAGGCAGAAACCTGCAGTCCCTGGCCGGGCTGGAGAGCCTGCAGCGCCTGGCATGGATCTCCTGTGACGTGGTCAATACCTGCCGCGACCTGAAGCCTTTCCTGGAGGCCGGCTGGCGTATCCGGGAGGCGGCCATGTTCGATATGTTCCCCCAGACCTGGCACATGGAGGCCGTATTTGTGCTGGGAAAATCCTGAGTTGTCCTCCAAACCTCTGAAACGCAATCCTTTGAAAGGTAAGCATTCAGGGGGTCCTTGATGGTGATTACTGGCACCAGGCCTCTGGCGTGATCGGCACCCCCTGAATACTTACTTTGAAAGAAACCTGAATGTGCTGAAGGTTTGCTTAAATTGGTTAATCAGGACTTTAAATCCCAAGCGTTTTTGTATATGGTACTTTTGAAGGGAACCTGAAAACCAGATACTTTTCCATGCAGCAATTTTTATTCGACACTTTTTTCCGGGGCATTGCCTGCCTCTGTCTGATACTGGCCCTGGCCGCCTGCACAGATGATCCGCCAGAGTACGTGCTTGACCAGCCCCCCCAGGAAACCGGAGTACTAACTGTAGTCACCCGCAGCGGCTCCACCACCTATTACCTGGATCGCCATGAAGTAAAAAAAGGTCCGGAATACGACCTGGCCATGGAATTCGCCCGGTCCAGAGGATGGGAAGTGAACTGGAAGGTGGTCCCCACCACTGCCCAGGTCCTGGAGGTCCTGGAGGCAGGCGGGGCCCACCTGGCCGCTGCGGGTGACTACAGTTAGTACTCCGGTTTCCTGGGGGGGCTGGTCAAGCACGTACTCTGGCGGATCATCTGTGCAGGCGGCCAGG
>NZ_QYZY01000208.1:0-7795 GCF_003838035.1 Desulfonatronospira sp. MSAO_Bac3
CTCCCCTCCTTGGTTAAGGAGGGGCCGGGGGTGGTTCGTTCTGATTAACCACTTCCTTATCCAGATTCCCGCAGGTTCGGCTATGTCGCTGTCACGAAAACCTGTCATTTTATGCCTGCGGCACGGACCACTCCCCTCCTTGGTTAAGGAGGGGCCGGGGGTGGTTCGTTACAAATGATCATTTCCCTTCAGTCTCTCGCAGGCTCTTTTCAGGGCCCGCCAGGTTGAGAAGCTTATAACACAAATCACATTTTCTGATAAATTTGCCTTGCCTTGCCAATCATTTCGCAATAATATAACTTTAACCTGAACAGTGTACCAGTTAAATTCAGGCAGACCATGCAGCAGACAACCTCTAACCTCAAAGACCAGAAAAACCATGAACATAAGCCGGATTCAAAACAAAACCCCGCGCCTGAGCCGCAGGCACTTTCTCTATCTGGCCGGCATAGGATCTTTGTCCCTGGCAACCGGCTGCGCCACTCATCCGGTTACCGGACAGCGCCAGTTCATGCTCATGAGCGAAAGCCAGGAGATAGAACTGGACAAAGAGAATTCTCCGCACCAGATTTCAGCCGACTACGGGGTGGTTCAGGACAAAAATCTTCAGGACTACGTTTCCGGGGTGGGCCGGGACATGGCATCCAGAAGCCACAGGCCGGACATGCCCTACTCCTTCAACACGCTGAACGCCACCTACATCAATGCCTACGCTTTTCCCGGAGGTACCATCGGGGTCAGCAGGGGGATCCTGCTGGAACTCCAGGACGAGGCGGAACTGGCTTCTCTCATCGGTCATGAACTTGGGCATGTCAATGCCAGACATACCGCCCAGCGAATGACCAGGGGCATGCTGGCCCAGGTGGTCTTTACCGGGGCCGCAGCGGCAGCAGGCCCACAATGGGAAAACGTAGTGGCCGGACTGGGCGGCATCGGAACAGGGGCACTTCTGGCCAGCTACAGCCGCAACCAGGAAAGAGAGGCCGACGAGCTGGGCCTGGAATACATGGCCCGGGCGGACTACAATCCGGAAGGATTTGTAGGACTTATGGAAATGCTCAAGGACATGTCCGGAGAAGACAGAGGCTCTCTGGAAATGCTTTTTTCCACTCATCCCATGAGCAGCGAGCGTTATCAGACCGCGGTCAACCGTGTGCGCACGGACTACCAAAAAAACAGCAAACCCCTGTATCGTGAGCGCTACATGGACAATACGGCCCGGCTTAGACAGATTAAACAAGCCGTTCAGGACATGCAGGAAGGCGACGACCTCATGCGGGCCAAAAAACCCGGGGAAGCCGGGGAAAAGTATTCATCCGCTCTGCAGGCGGCTCCGGAAGACTACGTGGCCAACCTGAAAATGTCCAAGTACCTTTTGTCCAGGGACAACAATTCCCAGGCCCGCAAATATGCCTCGGAAGCCAGGGAGATCTACCCTGAAGAACCCCAGGCCATGCATATCCTGGGTATGGCCTGGCTCAGGCAGGAGAAATTCGAGCAGTCCCTGGCCGAGTTCAGTAGATATCAGGAGCGTCTGCCTGGTAATCCCAACACCCTGTTTTTTCAGGGTTACAGCTATGAAGGCATGGGCCGCAGGAATCAGGCGGCGGAAAAATACTATGCCTTTCTGCAGCAGGTAAATCAGGGGGATAAAGCCCAGCACGCCTACAACAGGCTCAAGGAATGGGGCTACATTTAGTCAACCTTAAACCGGAGAGAGCCATGCCCGCCATTAAACAAAAAATCCACTTTCTGCTTATCCTTTTTCTCTGTCTGAACCTTTCCGGGTGCCTCTTCGCCCTGGGAGGAGCCGCCGGCGGGGGAGCAGCCATCTACTACAAAGGCTGGCTACGGGAAAAAGTGGCCAGAGACATGTACACCGTGCATGAAGCCACTCTCAAGGCCATGGAAGTCAAAAACATAAGCCTGGAGGAAGAAACTGAATACACCGACAGATTCAGAATTCAGGGCAAATACATGGACGGAACCAATGTCTGGATCACTGTCAAGCACCTGACCGCAAACAGCTCCCAGATAAATATCCGGGTGGGCGTCCTGGGAGACGAATCCCGCTCCCGCGCCCTGTGGGATGAAGCCCGGCGGCACATGTAGTTTTTGCGGATACTGTATTTGAAGACGTGATACCCATGAGCACTATTGAACAGCGCACCGAGGAACGACTGCCCCTGGAGATGGCCATTCTGCCTTTTCTGGGTTCCAGGGAAGAGGACTATCAGCCTTTTCAGTATATTATCCAGGATTTCAGTCAGAACGGCGTACGCATCGCCATCCCTTCCTGGCTTCAGAGCCGGGAAAAACTGTACCGGGGAGACAGGGTAAACCTGCATCTGCCGTACAAGTTCCAGGGACAGAGCAGAAACCAGGGCAGCGTGGCCTGGGAGACCTGGGAAGACCAGGCCGCAGCCCAGGTCTGTGGTGTGGCCCTGGACAAAAGCTTTCCCGAAACATATCCGGTGTTCATCTCTCTGGAGACCAGGGAACTGGTCATCGGGCTGGAAAATTTTGAGGATGAAGCCAGTCTCTTGCTTCTGGTCTTAAAAGACATCGCCATGCTCAAAAGAGGCATGCTCATTTACCTGGAACACCTGGCCACTTACTTCACCAGGGTCTCCGAATTCTCCAGGGAGGAATACGCCCTTTTTCGACGCATGATCATAAACGACATCAAAACCGGCATGCAGAAAAACCACGACTACCTGAGCAGCCTTTACTCAAAGGCCCTGTCCCTGCACAGCCGGAACCAGGACATCATGGAAATTCTGGACATTGACGAGTTGCGCCAGAGCGTACAGTCGGAAATCTATGTGGACCTTTTCAGTTCGGTACTTAGCATCGAAACCATAAACATGTACCTCATGGCCCTGAAAACCCTGGAGAAAAAAAGCTACAACAACTACAACACCTTAGTCATGCTCTACCTGAACAGCCTCTAAGGCTGCCTGCGCTGAAAGTCAGGCAGGGGCGAAAACAGCTTCCTGCGCACTTCCCCCGGGTACCTGCATTCTTCACCGGCTGCAAGCCTCCAGTCTTCCTCCTTGTCCACCTGGAACCATATTATCCCGTCCAGGCCCCACCTGGAGGCGGTCTCAAAGGCATTTTGCACCCATACATCCCTGTCTCCACCCTCTGCCGGAGAGGCTGTCTCAAATACAAACAGAGGCTTTTCCGGGCTTATGGACGTAAGTTCAGAATATATGTGCTCAAATATCTCCTCAAAGCTTCGCCAGCTGCTCTGCCAGCCATGCTCTTCCATGGTCCGGGTATAGGCCCAGTTGTAGCCGTCCATACCCAGGACATCCACATAGTCATCCCCTGGATAATAATTCCTGGCCTTGTTCCAGTGGGCCCCCTGCTCAGGAGAAGGCACTGAACCGGCATTTGGACAGAAGGCGAAAAGAGCGTTTCCAGCATCTTCATCTCTGAACCGCTTCACTACGTATTGAAACATCTCCTGGTAGCGTTCCGGACTTTCAGGGCCGTATTCTTCCCTGCTTCCTCCCCAGTGATAGCGATCCAGATTCATCTCATGGGCAAAGCGGATGATCACCGGATATTCCAGATCCTTTATGCGGGAGGCAAAGCCCTGGATATAGTCGTCGTATCTTCCCTGCAGGATATCACCGGCCGCAATCATGTGCTCCTGTCCATGACTGTCGTAATACATGGGTTCCCAGGTGACCACTGCCATGGCCCCGAAGCTGTGCACCGCCTCCAGTGTCTTGCCGGGGAAATTCATCTCTTCAGGGTCCTGCGGCCATTGCAGAAAGAAATTGACCATGCTCACCGGCAGACCGGTCTTGTTTTCCTTGTCTTGAAACACTTGCGGCTGTTCAGGCAGGCCCTCTACAGCCAGGCCGAAATAAAGCTGCCTCTTATGCTCTTTTTCAGACTGTTGCCCGTTGTTTACTTCCCTGCAGCCATAAAACCCGGCAGACAGGAACATGGCGAACACCACTACCGCTAAAAGCTTTTTACTTGTTCTCAACACTTTCCTCCAGGCCTTCCTCCAAAGGATGATTAAAGTGCACCGCCGCTGAAAGAATAAGAAAATGATACAGGCACCAGAAGCTGGTTACAGACAGGGCCATAATCAGTTCACGTTCGTAATATATTCTCATCCCCGCCCAGATAATGGCCACGAAACACAAAGCTGCAAGTCCCACCTGGGGCCACAGGGCATGCATGGGCAATGACAGGCTCTGCCCCTTGGGCGTAGTCTTAAATGTGCCCCGGTAACCCAGGACAGCCAGCAAAGAGGCCTTCATGTACACCGGAAAGCAGATGGCCTGCAGCAGAACTCCGCTGACGATCTCTGAAGCCTTGTAGTGCCTCTGGCGCAGGGACCATATAAACATAGTAAATGTCATGAGAATATAGGGCACGTAAAACATGAAGTACAGTTCCGGACGGGCAAAATAGGTAGGAATATTGAACAGGATAAACAGGATAGGTGAAATAACCAGGACAAACAGGACCCAGCCTACGAAATAGTGTGTCCCGGAAAGCATGTACTCCCACCACTTGTATATGGGAAGCTCGCGGGGATTTTTCCAGAGCCTGGACAGGATGGTTCTGAAAAGGCCTACCGTGCCCAAAGCCCAGCGGAACTGCTGCTTGAAATACCCTCCCAGGTCCTCCGGGCCGTCTCCAAAGGCGCTGACCTTGTTCAGATATGCCGATTTCCAGCCCCGCAGGTGAAACTTAAGGGAGGTGGCAAAGTCCTCAGTGACCGAGGATTCATCAAAGCCGCCCACGTCCCTTAAGGCCTCGCGTCTGAAAATGACATTGGTCCCGCAGCAGAACATGGCGTCCTGCTGGCTTTTGCCCTCGCAGATGTATTCGTAAAAAACAGCCTGCTGCAGGCCGGCCCCCCTGGACACCCGGTTGTGCTCAAAATTGCTGTAGTACTGCGGTGTCTGAATAAAGGCCACTGCTGGATTGGCCTCCATCCTGGAAACTAAGGCCTCAACGAAATCAGGCAGGGGTTTTTGATCCGCATCAAAGACGATTATGTATTTCTCATCTCCAGGTTTTATGGTCTCCCCCTGGACATAGGAAACAAATTCGAAGCCCTCAGGCGGATTTTTGTCCAGAAAATCATTGAAGTCGTTGATCATACCCGCCTTGGCTCCCCTCCACCTGCGCCGGAAAAGATTTACCCCGATCCTGCGGCACAGATCGTCGATCTCAAGCCTGTATTTTTCCGCCTCCCCCGGCTTCCAGTCCGGCAGGTCATAGCGGGTGTCGTCCAGAAAGTAGATCTTTTTATTGGGGTAAGTTAGATTGTAAAAGCTGATCAATGTATCCTCCACCACATGCAGAGGCTCGCGGTAAGAGGAAACAATTATGGCCACTGGTGGATAATCTATCAGGCTGGCCTGAACAAGGTGGTTTTCCGACCCTGTTTTTCCCTCTGAATTGATCACTCTGAACAGGTTCAGGAAATATCCGAAACCGTGGGTCAGGATAAAGGCCTGG
This sequence comes from Desulfonatronospira sp. MSAO_Bac3, assembly GCF_003838035.1. Classification (NCBI taxonomy): domain Bacteria; kingdom Pseudomonadati; phylum Thermodesulfobacteriota; class Desulfovibrionia; order Desulfovibrionales; family Desulfonatronovibrionaceae; genus Desulfonatronospira; species Desulfonatronospira sp. MSAO_Bac3. Next base: position 5,500 of record NZ_QYZY01000208.1, read on the forward strand.
GCCAGAAGAAGAAGCAGCCCGAAAAACTTTTCATACCAGGCATAATCGGCAATTATAAAGGTAAAGGTCCTGGCCATGAGGTATAAAATGATAAACATCAGGGTCAGGACTATCCCGCCCAGAAGCAGGTTGTTTTTAAAGGCTGTCTTGTTCTGGCTCATGATGATCCCGGTATTTCGGCGCTAAGCCGGGGTTTAAAACCTGTAGAAAAGGCCCAGGTCCAGCGAGGCCGCATCCCACTCCCTGGAATTGTGCCACATGGCCTGGGTGTTGATGCCCAGCCCGTTTTCAAACTCACGGCTCCATGTTCCCCGGACCTCAACGGAATGATTTTTGTCCTTTTCCGTGCCCAGGCTAAGCTCAAGCTGGTAAAAATGATCCCTGGCCCCGCAGAAGAAGTCTCTGGCCAGGTCATGGGTAAACTCAAAAGTAACAGAACTGCCCCAGTGATCTTCCGGAGTCCAGTAGGGGTGTTTGAAATCCGCCTGAATATTGCAACCCTGCCCATTGGAGCAACCCTGGTATGTCCTGGAGGTGTCCCTGTACTCCCCGGACAGAATGGTCCTGAAGCGCCTGGGGTGGTCGGTAAAGGAGTAGCCTGCACTTACCCCGTACACGACCCCGTGGTTGTCGTCGCTGTAGTCCAGGTATCCGGCACTGAGGCCCAGTTCCAGCCTTCGCAGGGGATAAATATCCAGACCGGCCTCCCAGTTCTCGGTGTATACCCCCTGGGCCAGGGCTATGGCATTGGCCACAGTCTCCCTTTTTTCGTAGCCCAGGGTCAGCCGGGCATAATCGTCCAGGTTGAACATCATGTCCAGATGCCCCAGAAAAAGATCATCCAGGTCGATGCTTTCCCTTTCCATCTTAGAGCCCCGGGTCTGAAGATCATTCGCGTAAGACTTATAGGTCAACCCTCCGGCCAGGGTAAAATGAGGTCCGGTTACCATCTCCCCGGTCAGGCTGACTCCCGAGGCCTGGACTGTTCCGGCGTGTTTTTGGGGCGACTCGAAATACCTGTGCCCGGTTACTCTAAAGCTGTGCCTTGATCTTAAAGGTACATCCAGGCCCATATCCAGCCTGTGCCTGTCCATGCGGGCCAGCTCCCCCCTGCCCCTTTCGCTCCAGAAACTGTAATTGCCCGAAAAACCCGGCCTGGAACGCTTTTTTCGCCTCTCAAGAGCCCTGGAGGCCTGTCCGTGCAGGGGATCTATTGCCAGCAGTTCCTGGTAAGCTTTTTCTTCCTCGTCCCCCAGGCCAAGGACGCAGCAGGCCTGGGCCAGGTCAAACCGGGCCTCCTGGTTGCCCGGTTCATGCTCCACCAGTTTCTGCAGATGCCGCCTGGCCGGGGCAAAGCGCTCATTCCACAAAAGCTTCTTGGACTGGCGCTCCAGTTCCGCCTGTTTCTGAATCACGTACCTGTAGCCCAGGCTGCGTCTTAGCTCATCCATCTCCCGGCGGCTCTCCCGGCCGAGATCCCGGCCGTGCCGTCCGAACCAGTCGAAAAAGCCTTCAAAACCGGCATAGACAGAGCCTGCGCTTACTTCCCGCTCTAAGCCGGCTATTGCCTGCTCCAGGATTTGTCTCTGTGATGTGTCCAGATCCTGCAGTCTCTGTAAAAGCATCTCATCCACAGCAGGAGTGCTTATAAGCTGGTAATACCTGTCCCCTGTGTCAGCTTTTTTGCCCCAGTAAGCAGTGCGCGCCGCCTCCCGGATCACGACATGATTGTCCTGGTTTTTTGTGTAAAGCTGATCATAGGCCTCAAGGCTTTCTGCATATTGTCTGGACCAGGCCAGCACCCTGGCCCGGGTCAGCAGCAGTTTGTAGCTTTCCGGAAATTCCTCCAGCATCATGTCCAGGATTTCCAGGCTGGCAGAGTATCTGCCCTTGGACCCGTAGACTTCGGCCAGTCCTGCTCCGGCTTCAAAGGATCCAGGATCGTGAGCAAGTGCGCTGTCATAGACTTCCGCAGCCAGCTCAAACTCCCCCTGCCCGGCCAGTGCCTGGGCCAGGTGCGTCAGCACTGCCGGATTGGTTTTCTCCTTCAGCACCTTCTCCACATGCTCCTGCAGCGGTTTTCCCCTGGCCTGAGCCAGCAGAGTAAAGACCTCTGGATTGTATTCATCCAGGGCTGCCGCCTTCTCAAGGAAATAAACCGCCTTGTCCGGATTACCCCTTTTCATCTCCACCCGGGCCAGTCCGGGCAGGGCCTGAACCTTGAGATTCTCATGCCCGGAGGCTTTTTCAAAGAGCTTCTGGGCATCTTCCAGGCGGCCCTTTTGCAGGTAGGCCC
>NZ_QYZY01000019.1:0-9319 GCF_003838035.1 Desulfonatronospira sp. MSAO_Bac3
CTGCCCATATTTCTGATAATTATCTCTGCCTTTATCTATAACCATATCTTCAGACCGGAAATAAAACCCCTGGCCAGCCTGGCCCTGGCCCTTTTTGCCCCGGTGCTGGTCTTTGACTCCATGACCAGGCATGCCGTGTCTTTCAGCGACCTCGGGGTGCCTTTTGTTTTCATGCTTTTTCTAACCGCTCTGCTCATAGCCCTGGGAATCCTGCTGTCATCCGCCATGCGCCTGGGACCGGGAGAAAAAAACTCCTTTATCCTGGGGATCTCCATGATAAACGTGGGCAACTTCGGACTGCCCCTTATCCACCTGACCTTCGGCCAGGAGGCGGTGCCTTTGTCCATTGTCTACTTCGTGATTTTCAATATCCCCCTGTGCACTCTGGCCATATACATGAGCAGCGACAAGACCAGGCTTAGAGAAATTCTGCTGGATGTAGTGCGCATTCCAATTTTCCACGCCTTTTTGCTGGCCCTTGTTTTTTCCTGGCTGAAAATACCCGTGCCCGGGGGAATCCAGCAGGGACTGCAGCTGATAAGCGCCGGGGCCATACCGCTTCTCATCTTTATCCTGGGCCTGCAGCTGGCTGCCATCTCCCTGTCTTCCCTCAAGGACAGGCTTCTAAGGTTTGCTGCCATAATATCCGCAGCCAGTGCAGTCCGGCTCGTGATCTCACCCCTGGCAGCAGTATGTATTCTTTGTTTTTTTCCAGTATCGCAGCTGGAAATGTCCGTGGCGGTTCTGCAGACTTCCGCCCCGGCAGCCATCCTGCCCCTTATGTACGCCATAAAGTTCAACAAATCACCGGAGCTTCTGGCTGCAATAATCCTGTTTACCACAATCCTGTCCGGAATCACCCTGCCGGTGCTGATCCAGTACCTGAGCTGAAGTTCAAGGCGCAAGCATTCAGGGGGTGCCGGAATCACGCCTCTGGCGTGAGTGCCAGTAATCACAATCGAGGAGCCCCTGAATGCTTACGTCAACTGATGACACTTAAGTGTCTAAGGCGCGCTATGCCCGCAACCCAGATAAGAAAAGAGTTTTTAGCCCACAGATCACACAGATTGACACAGATAAAAGAGATTGAAGAAGCATGTTTTTTCCTTGCGGGAATAAGAACCCGCAAGGAAAAAGGCATCAGCCGCTTGCGCGGCGGGGGGGATCACCTGAGCTTAGTGTCCAAAAATGAAACAGTCCCAGTGCCAAGTGCTGAACCCCCGTCATGGCTCAAATTTTTCTTGTATTTTGTGACAGGGTTTCAGGAGTAAGCCACTAAAGGTTCATCTTGATTGTTGAGTTGTTTTACAAAAAAAATTATGATGTAAATCATGTTGCTTAGCCCTTGACTCAAGTAAAGAGTAGGCAAGAGTAGTGATCAAGAGCATATGGATTTTTCAAACAAAAAAGCAATGAAAAACAGTTAGTTATGCTTGCCGAGAAACTGCGCACAAATATTGAAGAATAGCAATAGTACTACAAAACAGCCCTGACAAAGCCGCAGAAGGAAAAACAATGAAAAAGCTGCCCATCGGGGTGAGTACACTCCGAGAGATCATTGAAGACGGATACACCTATGTGGACAAGACCAGGATTGTGCATCAGCTGGTTGAAAGCGGGAAATACTATTTTCTCTCAAGGCCCCGCCGTTTCGGCAAATCCCTGTTCATCGACACTCTGAAAGAAGCTTTTGAAGGCAACCAGGACCTGTTCCAAAATCTCTGGCTTTTTGATCGCTGGGACTGGAAGAAAAAACATCCTGTTATTCATATTTCCTTTGGCGCGGGCGTGGTGCGCAACCGGGAAGAGCTGGATCGGCGCATTGTGGATCTTCTGTATCAAAACCAGAAAACCCTGGGCGTTACCTGCCGGGATCCCGGAGATATTCCCGGCTGTTTCGGTGAACTGATTCGAGAAAGCGCAGCCAAACACGGCCAGCGGACCGTGGTTCTGGTGGATGAATACGACAAGCCCATTCTGGATAATATCACGGACCCGGAGCAGGCAATTGAAATCCGGGAAGGCCTGAAAAACCTCTATTCCGTGATCAAGGACAGCGACGCCCATATCCGGTTCTCCTTTCTCACCGGGGTTTCCAAATTTTCCAAGGTGAGCCTGTTTTCCGGGCTCAACAATCTGAGAGACATTACTTTAAGTCCACACTTCGCAACCATTTGCGGCTACACGGAAGCCGAGATGACCGAGGTGTTTGCCGAACACTTAGAAGGAAAAACCCTGGAAGATATCCGCAGCTGGTACAACGGCTATTCCTGGCTGGGAGAGCGCGTTTACAACCCTTTCAGTATTCTTAATTATCTGGAGGAAGGTGAGTTCAGCAACTACTGGTTTGAGAGCGGCACACCAGAATTTCTGCTCAAGCTGTTTCTTGCCCGCAAGTACCTGGCCCCCAACCTGGAAAACACCGTGGCCACGGAACGTCTGCTGGGCAGTTTTGACGTAAACGATATTGAGATCGAGACCATGATGTTCCAGACCGGGTATCTGACCATTCAGGAACGGCAACAGTTCGGCAATCTGACCGCATACCGGCTGGATTATCCCAATCTGGAAGTGCGCATGAGTTTTGCAGACAGTCTTTCCGCCTTCCTCGTTTCCCAGCGGGATGTCTATGAAAAATGCAAAATCGATCTGTATCAGGCCCTGTCCGCCGCCCGGCTCGATGATATCGGGAACGTCTTTCACTCCCTGTTTGCCGCCATTCCCCACGACTGGTACCGCAAAAACAAGCTGACCGAGTACGAAGGGTATTACGCCTCTATTTTCTATTGCTACTTCACAGCTCTGGGCTTAGATGTCACCGCCGAGGATACCACAAATCACGGCCGGATCGATATGACGGTGCGCCTTGCAAACCGGGTCTTCATCTTTGAGTTTAAGGTGTTGGACCTCGACAAAACTCCGGGCACGGCCTTAGAGCAGGTCCGCAAAAAAGGGTATGCTGATAAATACCATGGTCAAAATCTGGAAATTTACCTGATAGGCGTGGAATTTGACCGCGACGAACGTAATATTGTCCGCTTTGATTGGGAAAAAAGCTTATCATCTCATTGATCTGACTCTAATTATACCAGGTCTGGGCAGCTACTTCCAGTTTGGGTCTTTGTTACTTTTAAAACAAACGTCATTGCCGGTGCTGATCCAGTACCTGAGCTGAAGTTCAAGGCTTATCCCGGTATATTGCAAAGAATATCCCGTTCCCAGCGCCAGGCATCTTCAATTGCCTGCAAGGATAATTGCTTTCATGCCTGACGTCTCCTAAAGTCTTCCGTAAATATCTTCAAACCTTACTATATCGTCTTCTCCCAGATATGCGCCGGACTGGACTTCGATGAGCTCTAAGGGGATTTTGCCGGGGTTTTCTAAGGAGTGCTGCCGGCCAAGGGGGATGTAAGTAGACTGATTTTCAGTAACCAGAAAGGACTCCTCTCCATTGGTTACCATGGCCGTACCGGACACCACCACCCAGTGCTCGGCCCGGTGATGATGCTTTTGCAGGGAGAGTTTGGCCCCTGGCTTGACCGTGATTCTTTTGACCTGATACCTGCCCCCGGCATCTATACCGTCATACGAACCCCAGGGCCTGAACACCTCCCTGTGGGTGACATGCTCGCTGCGACCGCTGCTTTTGATGCGGTCCACCAGGGACTTGATGTCCTGGGCCCTGTTTTTGTGAGCCACCAGCACGGCGTCCTTGGTCTCCACCACCACCAGGTCCTGCACCCCCAGGGTGGCCACCATGCGGTAGTCCGAAAAAAGCAGGCTGTTGCTGGTGTCCATGGCCATGACGTCGCCCTTGCAGGAATTGCCCTCTGCGTCCCGTGGCAGCAGGTCCCACAGGGATGACCAGGAGCCCACATCAGACCATCCGGCCTCCATGGGCACTAAGGCCGCATCCTGAGTTTTCTCCATGACTGCATAATCTATGGAATTGCCGGGGCAGGAGTTGAAGGCATCTTTATCCACTCTTACAAAATGCATATCCCGGCGGGCGTTTTGCATGGCTGCACGGCAGCATTCCAGGATCGCGGGCTCAAACTTCTCAAGCTCTTCTAAGTACCGGCCGGCCCTGAACATAAACATACCGCTGTTCCAGTAGTAATCCCCGGCCTTTAGATATGCAGCTGCAGTGTCAGAGTCTGGTTTTTCCACAAAGCGCCCTGCCCTGTAAACCTGTCCCTGGATATTTTCCCCTCGCCGGATATATCCATAACCGGTCTCAGGAGAGTCCGGAACTATCCCGAAAGTCACTAACCAGTCTTTACCTGCCTGCTCTGCAGCCATGGTCACGCTTTCCTGAAACGCCTGCTGATCATGAATATGGTGATCCGCAGCCATTACAAAAAGTACGGGGTCCTCTCCACTGCTGGTGGCATGCAGGGCTGCCAGGGCAATGGCCGGGGCGGTGTTGCGCCCCTCGGGTTCAAGGAGGATGGATACATCCTCATGCCCCATAAGGCGCATCTGCTCTGCGGCCAGAAAACGATGTTCTTCGTTGCAGACCAGCAAAGGAGGTACGCACTGCAGTCCGTCAAGTCGCCTTACAGACTGCTGCAGCATGCTGAGCTCCCCTCCGAAGGCCAGAAACTGTTTGGGATAAAGCTTGCGGGACAATGGCCATAAACGTGTGCCGGACCCGCCGGCCAGAATAACCGGTAAAAACATGGCGTACCCCCTCCGGGAATTTCATTATAATTATGTTGAATCACCTTACTTTTATAAATGGCAACCAAAGTGATTTGTTATCACTCTGTCTCATCTCTATTATGCCTTCCGGTCGTTAAATCCATCAGAATGAATACGGCGACCAAACCTGCCCCTGCTAGAAAGCAGACAAAATAAGGCCAGCCCTGGGCCAGGCTTTCAGGCAGGGCATAACCTGCAGTGACAACCTTGTCTTCATTTATTTCCACCTGTTTCTGAAAAGGCCACAGTGCTGCCAGAGAACCAAACATCAGGCCGGCCAGGAAGGACATGGTGGTGGTATAATAATTCTTCAGCAGAAAGTTTATCACCTTGGCCAGGCTGATAAGCCCAAACACGCATCCCATGCCTACCAAAGATATGATTTTCAGGTCCATACCTGCCACAGCAGCCAGGATCTCAAAGTATACCCCCATGACCACCAGCATGAAAGAACCGCTGAATCCCGGCAGGAGCATGGTGGCCATGGCCACGGCCCCGCCCAGGAAAAAACGCAGATCTCCAATGTTGCTAAAGCCCTGCATATCGCTCCATAGAGGCGAAAGCTGCGCCAGCAGAATCAATGTCCCTGCCAGGAAAAAAACCAATACTTCCTTGAACCTGATCCTGCCTGCTCTTTTCAGGGGGTAGTAAATAGAAACCAGTACCAGGCCGAAAAAAAATGAAAAAACAAAACCCCGGTAATTCAAGACAGCAAAGTTTATCAGGGAAGCCGTGCTGAATATCGCCACCAGCACCCCTGCTCCAATGGGCACCACAAAATGCAGCTGCCAGGTCTGGACGGCATATTCAAAGGCCCGGGCAAAGCGGCCCCTGACCACCAGGCGCATCAATCCTGCCAGTGTCCGATGATCTATATTGCCGGCAATACCTATCAGCCGGGTATATATTCCCAGAATAAGAGCAATGGTTCCACCGCTTAAGCCCGGTACAATGCTGGCAGCACCTATGCCAAAGCCCTTGAAAAACAGTTTCCACATGGGAAGTTGAGAGTACCTGGTTGCTGGTTTTAATGAATTTCTGATACAATAAGGGCGTATACTGTCAAGACAGATGTATGACAGAGAACATGAAATTATTTGGGTTGCGGAAAAACGTCCATGGCTCGACACTGAACCATGACAGTAAAAAAGACCCTGTGCCCATCCAGTCTGAAAACAATGTCCGCCTGGGATTTAGTGTTTCACTGTAAAAAACTCAGCCCTTGTGCAGGAATCCTTCCTTTTTTTCCTGCCGGCAAGGACATAGCTTCAGACCTCCCTGAATCTCTCCAGAGTCTCTATAAACTCGTCCTCGCATTCCAGGAAGACGTCCACCAGGGTGGGATCAAAATGCGAACCTTTGCCGTCTCTGATTATGGCCCGTGTCTTTTCATGGGAGAAGGCGTCCTTGTACACTCTTTTGGAGGCCAGTGCGTCATAGACGTCTGCTACAGCCAGGATCCTGGAGGCAAGGGGGATATCCTCTCCGGCAAGGCCGTCCGGATACCCTGATCCGTTCCATTTCTCATGGTGATACCTGGCGATATCCGCAGACATCCTCAGATAATTGGCTTTGGGATTCTGCTGGATGGTGCTTTTGAGGGTATCGTAGCCGATGGTGGTGTGGGTTTTCATGATCTCAAACTCTTCCTCGTCCAGTCTGCCTGGCTTGAGGAGGATATGGTCCGGTATGCCCACCTTGCCGATATCGTGCAGGGGACTGGTGGAGTAAATGTCATCGATGAAACGCCGGTTTACGATATCCTGATACATGGAATTGCGCAGCAGAAACTCGGAAACAACACGGCAGTAGCTCTGGATTCTTTCTAAGTGCAGCCCGGTCTCGGGATCCCTGGTCTCGGCAAGTTTGGCCATGGCGAATATGACTGTGTCCTTGCTCTGCAGACTGAAGATACGCTCGCTGGCTTTAAGTCGCACCAGCAGTTCAGACTTGTCCACCGGCTTGGTAAGGTAGTCGTCCACTCCGGACTCGAATCCCCGGATCAGGTCGGTGGAATCATCCCTGGAAGTAATCATGATAATGTAGGTGTATTCATCCCCTTCAGAGGCCCTGACCCGGGAAATGAGCTCCAGTCCATCCATTACCGGCATGTTCCAGTCCGTGAGAATGATCCTGGGACGGTGCTCGTGCCAGAGCTTCAGGGCTTCCTTGCCGTCTGCCGCTGCAATGGGCTCATACCCTGTGTTCCTGGCGTACAGGGAGAGGGTCTTGCGGCTTATCTTGTCGTCTTCAACAACCAGTACTTTCATAAGACCTTTTGTATTTTTTGTATGCAAACCTGTTAATCTCTGGTCATTAAGCCCGGGGGTTCATCTGCCATGAATAACTGAACAAAAGCGCCCCGGTCTTATTCACCTGCCTGCAACTCAACTTCCTGTGTCTGGAAAAACGCCCTGGCTTCCGCCTCAAACCTCTGGGCCTCCCGTTGCAGAAGCTGCATCTCTTTATGTGCCTCCTGCCAGTTTTCCTGCCGGGAGCTGTGCATGATATTGGCGCAGTGCAGCCTTATCCTTTCCGCGCCAGTATACCCGGCCGAACCTTTGAGCTTGTGGGCCAGCCTGTCGGCATCACCTGCCTCGTGCCTGGCCAGGGCCGCCTGAATATGCTCCGGTTCCACCTGGAGGTCGTTCAAGAAGTCCTGCATTATTTCCGCAGCGATTTCCAGATCCTGTTCATACCTGTCCATAAAATCCCTGGTATTAAATACCTGGTACTCATCATGCCCTGGCGGCTGCCCGGAATCCTCTTCTGCCCCGGCCCTTTCATCCCGGCCTTTCCCGTCCTGCAGGTCAAAAAAGCCGGCCGGAAGGTGCTTCTTAAGCATTGCCAGCAGCTCAATCTTTTGCACCGGTTTGGCGATATAATCCGTCATGCCGGCACTCAGGCATTTTTCCCTGTCGCTGGGCATGGCGTTGGCGGTCAGGGCGATTATGGGAATTCTGGGATTCCGGGATTCTGGAATTGAGGGATTTGGGGATTTAGGGATTTGGGAATTTAGGGATTCAGGGATTGAGGGATTCAGGGATTCTGGGATTGAGGGATTCTGGGATTCTGGGATTGAGGGATTCTGGGATTTAGGAATTGAGGGATTCAGGGATTCAGGGATTGAGGGAGTTGGGGATTTAGGGATTTGGGGAGTTGGGGATTCTAAGATTTCCTCTGCAACCTCCACTCCAAGATCTTTGTCCTCTGTCCCCTGCTCCATGCTTCTTATCCGCCGCGTGGCTTCCAGTCCGTCCATGACCGGCATCTGGACATCCATGAGGACCAGGTCGAAAGAATCCTCCTGCATCTTTTCAAGGGCTTCCTGTCCATTTTCAACAGAAACCAGGCCGCCTGCAGTGTCTTTGAGCATGATCTGCACAGATCTGCGGTTGATATGGTTGTCATCCACCAGAAGTATCCTTGGGCCTGCACCTGCAGCAGGCCCGGCCTGCACTTCATGCGCATTCTCCTGCCTGACTGGTGCGGCAGGCTGCAGTGGCCTTTTGTTATCCCCCTTGCGTCCATGCAGGCACGCCTTTATGCCTGCAAGAAGGTCCTCGCTGTTGACGGGCTTGGGCAGATATGAGTCAAACCCTTTCTGAAAAAACTCACCAGAACTTACCTGCCCCCAGAGCGAACTAACGGCAATAAGCCCCATACCCTTTTCCTGGTCCTGCTCCCTGATCCTGCTGGCCAGTTCGATACCGTCCATGCCCGGCATGGCATGATCAACAAGGGCAAAGTCAAAGCTTTTCCCCTGCTGGTGGTTCTGGTTCAAAATATCCAGGGCCTGATATGCGTCTGCCGCACTCTCATGCTCCACCCCCCACTTCTCCAGGTATCCGGCCAGGATTTTACGGTTGATGGCATTATCATCCACTATCATGGCCCGCATTCCGCTCAACTCACTGTCTTCAATGAACTCCGAAGCATCGTCTGCATAGCCTATATCCAGCTCGAAAAAGAAAGTCGAGCCCTCCCCCTCCCGGCTCATGACCTGCAGATCGCCGCCCATGAGCCGGACAAGGCTCCTGCTGATGGCCAGTCCCAGGCCGGTCCCGCCGTGCCTGCGGGTGGAAGAGTAGTCCACCTGGGTAAAATGCTCGAAGATCTTCTCCTGCATGTGCACGGGGATGCCCACCCCTGTATCCTGCACCGATATTTTGAGCCGGGCCTTCTCCTCACCTGCTTCTGCAAGACTCACCTGCACCAGTATATAGCCCTTTTCGGTGAATTTGACGGCATTGCCCACTAAGTTATACAAGATCTGCCTGAGACGCAGATTGTCCCCCCGCACCCTTCTGGGAGCCTGCAGGTCGTAGTCCACCAGCAGTTCCACCTCTTTGCTTCTGGCCCTTTTGGTCAGAAGCAGCATGACCCTGGAAATCTCCCTTTCCAGGTCAAAATTCTGCCGGGTAAGCTCTAACCTGCCGGACTCTATCCGGGAAAAATCCAGGATATCGTTTATGATGTTCAAAAGAGACTCCGAGGAAATGGCGGCCATGTCCACGTATTCCTTCTGCTCCGGTCCCAGGCTGGTTTCTTCCAGCAGGCTCATCATGCTCACCACACCGTTCAAGGGCGTTCTTATTTCGTGGCTCATGTTGGC
>NZ_QYZY01000209.1:0-25557 GCF_003838035.1 Desulfonatronospira sp. MSAO_Bac3
AATCTGGATGAGCTTGAAGAGGTGGCCTCAATCCTGGAAATCAGGGAAGAGGGTCTCCAGGCCAGGGCCAGGATGGTGCAGAAGGTCTGCGGGCTAAAATGCCTGGTACTGACCATGGGTGGTGATGGGGCCATGCTTTTTCCCGGAGACCGGGAGCATCTTTTTGCTGCCGCACCGAAAGTAAGTTCTTTCGAGGATGCAGTTGGAGCCGGAGATTCATTCAGCGCCATATTTCTGATGGGCCTTTGCAGGGGCTGGTCATGGGAAAGTATCCTGCAAAGAGCGGTGCGCATTGCTGCGGAAGTATGCTCCATCAAGGGGGCGGTGCCGGAGGAAAAGGACTTTTACAGCAGGTTTGCCCGGTCCGTGATGCATGACGGCCCTTGAACCAGGCCCGTCCCTGCAGACCTGCGTCTGCCAGGGCAAGAACAAGAAACATATTCTTCATTAAATTGACAAGCTTTTGTTATAATTTAATTTTTATCCGGAGGCAGATATGACCAACATCAGACGCCGCAAAGACGGTCTGTACCTGGTGCACCTGAGCATTCACGGCCTGGTGCGGGGTTTTGACATGGAACTGGGCCGGGATTCGGACACTGGCGGCCAGGTCAAGTATGTTGTGGAACTGGCCAGGGCCCTGGGTAAAAATCCCAGGGTGGCCAGGATGGATCTGCTTACCAGAAAGGTCCTGGATTCCAAGGTGGACAACAGCTACGGCAAAACCATCGAGAAGCTGGGGGATAAGGCCAATATCGTGCGCATAGAGTGCGGTCCCAAGAGGTACCTGCGCAAGGAAGTGCTCTGGCCCTATCTGGATGAGTTCACGGACAAGGCCCTGCAGTACTTCAGGCGGGTGGGCATGGTGCCGGATATAATCCACGGACACTACGCCGATGCCGGCCTGGCAGGGTCAAAACTGGCCCAGCACCTGGGGGTGCCTCTTATCTTTACCGGGCATTCACTGGGGCGCATAAAAAAGCAGAGCCTGCTGGAACATGGCCGCAACGAGGCCACCATAGAATCCAGATACAACATGTCCACCAGGATCGAGGCCGAGGAAGTAGCCCTGGGTAATGCTTCCCTGGTAATCACCAGCACAGCCCAGGAACGTGACGAACAATATAAAGAATACGAGAATTATCACCCCAGGAGGATGCGCATCATACCTCCAGGGATAGACCTTGATCGCTTCTATCCCTACAAATCGGATCAGAAGAAGCCCCGGATCGCCCACGAGCTGGACAGGTTTCTGCAGAAGTCCAATAAGCCCATGGTTCTGGCCCTTTCCCGTCCCGACGAGCGCAAGAATATCACCACCCTGGTGGAAGCCTTCGGAGAGAGCCCGGAACTGCGAGAAGCGGCCAACCTGGTGATTATCGCGGGAAACCGTGAAGATATAGTTAGAATGGACAAGGGCCCCAAAAGAGTACTGACCAGGATTCTGATGCTGGTGGACAAGTATGATCTTTACGGTCAGGCAGCATATCCCAAGAAGCATGCAGCTGACGATGTGCCTGAGCTGTACCGCTACGCTGCTCAACGGCGCGGGGTATTTATCAATCCAGCCATGACCGAACCTTTCGGCTTGACGCTTATTGAAGCAGGTGCTACCGGCCTGCCCCTGGTGGCCACCGATGATGGAGGGCCCAGGGAGATAATAGGCAAATGCGCCAACGGCGCACTCATCGATCCCCTGGACAAGGAGGCCATGGTCAACGCCCTTCTGGCCCTGGTGAGGGACAGGGAAAACTGGAAGAAGCACTCCAGGGCAGGCATTAAAGGGGTTAAAAAATATTTTTCATGGGATGCTCATACAAAGACCTATCTGCGCGAGATCCAGAAGCTGCGTCCCCGCAGGAAGGAAGAAGAGCCCAGGCTGCCCATAATCAAGAGCAAGCTGCCTGTGGCGGAAAAAGTTCTGATCACTGACATAGACAATACCCTTCTCGGTGACCACGAAGGGGTCAAGGATCTTCTGGATATCCTGAGCAGTATGCAGGAAGAGCTGGTTTTCGGAGTGGCCACGGGCAGGAGCCTGGAGAGTACCCTGAATATCCTGGCCAAAGAAAACGTACCTGTCCCGGATATTCTCATCACCTCGGTTGGCAGCGAAATATATTACGGGCCGAACATACTCAAGGATCATGCCTGGAGCAGGCATATCGCCTACCGCTGGAAGCCTGGGGCCATTGCAGAGGTCATGAAGGAAGTGCCGGGAGTGAAGATGCAGGCTCAGGAGAATCAAAGAGAATTCAAGCTGAGCTACAACTACACCCCTGGAAAGTACCCGGGGATCAGATACGTACGCAGGCTCCTGCGCCAGAAAGACCTGCATGCAAAGATGATCCATTCCCATAATCAGTTTCTGGATTTTCTGCCGGTAAGGGCCTCCAAGGGCCTGGCCATCAGGTATCTGTGCATGAAATGGGGGGTGGATTTGAAAAAGGTTCTGGTGGCCGGAGATTCCGGCAATGACCGGGAAATGCTTCTGGGCAGCATGCTGGGAGTGATTGTGGGCAACTACAGCCAGGAGCTCAAGAATATGCCCGTGACTTCGAATGTTTATTTTGCATCTGACTATTATGCCCGGGGCATAATCGAGGGCATGCAGTATTTCGGATTTCTGGAGGAAGGATAATGATTGATGTAGAGGAACTGGACGGACTTGATCCCGAACTTAGAAAGTCGTTGTATCTTTTTTTGCGGGAAATGATCAGAAAAGAGAAGCCTTTTCTGCTGCGTTCCGAACTGCAGGACATGCTGGCGGATTTTTTTGAGGACGAAGAACACGGCAGGCACGAATCTGCCCTGGTATTTGAAGTCTTCAGGTATACCCAGGTGGCCACAATACGAAATCCATGGGTTTACCTGGCTGTGCGCCCGGAAATAGCCAAATGGCAGTACTTTCGTTTTCACGTGGAAGATGTGCTTTTTGATGAGATCGGGGCCAGCGACTACCTCAAGTTTGATGAAATGCAGGTGAACAACAGCACCCAGGTGGACGAATTTCTGCTGGAAATAGACCTGGAGCCCTTCAACAGGGAGTTTCCAAAGCTCAATGAATACACCTACATCGGCAAGGGGGTTGATTTTCTCAACCGTCATCTGTCCGGGCAGTTTTTCCAGGACAAGAAGCGGGGACATGAAAAACTGTTTGAGTTCCTGCGCCTGCACCAGATTGAGGGCAAACAGCTCATGCTCAACGGCCACATTGAAACTGTTTCCGGGCTTCGTTCGGCCCTGCGCAAGGCCCTGACCTTTCTTAAGAAGCAGGATCCCTCCCAGAAATGGTCCGGGATTTCCAGGCATATGCAGACACTGGGCTTTCAGCCCGGCTGGGGCAAGGATGTGGAGCGGGTCCGGGAAAATCTTGAGCTGCTGCGGGAGATACTCGAGGCTCCAACCCCCAATATCCTGGCCTCGTTTTTAAGCCGTATACCCATGATATTCAAACTGGTGATAGTCTCGCCTCACGGATATTTCGGGCAGTCCAACGTGCTGGGCAGGCCGGATACCGGGGGGCAGATAGTGTATATTCTGGACCAGGTACGCGCCCTGGAAAAGGAAATGCGCAGGCAGATAAAGGAGCAGGGGCTGGAGATCGAACCGGAGATTGTTGTTTTGACCCGTCAGATTCCCGAGGCCGGGGATACCACCTGCAATCAGCGCCAGGAAGATATAGTGGGTACCAGTAATGCCAGGATCCTGCGGGTGCCTTTCCGCTATCCCAGCGGCGAGATCGTGCCGCACTGGATCTCCAGATTCCATGTCTGGCCCTTCCTGGAGCGGTTCGCCCTGGATTCAACCCAGGAGGTGCACAGTGAACTCAAGGGCCGTCCGGACCTGATCATTGGAAACTATTCCGACGGTAACCTGGTGGCCTCCCTCATGTCCAAAAAGATGAACATCACCCAGTGCAACATCGCCCACGCCCTGGAAAAGTCCAAGTATCTCTTTTCTTCCCAGTATTGGAAGGACAACGAGGCCCAGTACAGGTTTTCCAGTCAGTTCACTGCTGATCTTATCGCCATGAACACCGCTGACTTCATTATTACCAGCACTTACCAGGAGATTGCGGGCACCGAGGAGAGCGTCGGCCAGTACGAAACCTACAATGCCTTTACCATGCCGGATCTTTACCGGGTGGTCAGCGGTATCGACGTGTTTGATCCCAAGTTCAACGTGGTTTCCCCGGGCGCGGATGAAAACGTGTATTTTCCGTATTATGAAAAGGATCGCCGCCTCACGGAGTTGCACGATGAATTGAGCGACTATATTTACGGCCCTCCTGGGGACTGGGCCAGGGGAGAACTGCAGGACCGGTCAAAGCCCATTCTGTTTACCATGGCCCGTCTGGACAGGATAAAAAACCTCACCAGTCTGGTACGCTGGTACGGGGAAAATCCGGAACTCAGGCAGGAAGCCAATCTGGTGCTGGTTGCCGGCAGCCTGGATGTCAGGGATTCTCAGGACGAGGAGGAAAAGGCGTGTATTCAGGAGATGCACAGGCTTTTTGAAGAGTTTGACCTGCATGAACAGGTGCGCTGGCTGGGCACGCGCTTAGACAAGAACATGAGCGGAGAGCTGTACCGTTTTATTGCCGATTCCAGAGGGGCTTTTGTGCAGCCAGCACTTTTCGAGGCCTTTGGACTGACTGTTGTGGAGGCCATGAATTCGGGGCTTCCTACCTTTGCCACCATTTTCGGAGGACCTCTGGAAATAATCGAGGACGGCAAAAGCGGGTTTCATATAGACCCCACCCACGGGGACGAGGCTGCAGGACTCATGGCGGACTTTTTCTCCCGCTGCCGGGCTGATGCAAGCTACTGGGACACCATTTCAAACAACAGCATAAAGCGGGTGGAGGAGAAATACAACTGGAGGCTTTATGCCCAGAGACTGTTGTCCTTTTCCCGGATTTACGGCTTCTGGAAGTATGTGTCCAACCTGGAGCGCGATGAGACCAGGCGTTACCTGGACATGTTCTATTCTCTAAAAATGCGCAGCCTGTCACACTAAGGCCGGATTTTTATCACTGCAGCGACACTTTAAATGGCTGGGCTATCGGCGGCAAAAGGGCCGGATCCCCTGGAGTTCAAATAAAGAGTCGCTGTAGTTTTATCCAGTGCCGAAATTCAGCAGCTGCAAAAATCGGAAGCAGCAAGGGCGGTATCTACGGGTGTTCAGTCCTGGATCCCCTGAATCCGTAAGCCAGGTAAAGAAGCACCGCCCCTAAAATTATCATGGGTACGGACAAGATCTGGCCCATGGTCATCCAGTCCAGGAGCACAAAGCCCAGGTGGGCATCAGGCTCCCGGAAAAATTCCACCAGAAAGCGCAGCACCCCGTAGCCCAGACAGAACAGCCCGGATACGGCCATGGTGGGTCTTGGACGTGAGGAGAATATCCACAGGATGATAAACAGGAGAAGGCCTTCCAGCAGGGCCTGGTAGATCTGGGATGGGTGCCTGGGGACCATATCCGAGCCGGGAAAAACCATGGCCCAGGGCACATCCGTGGGGCGTCCCCAGAGTTCGGCGTTGATAAAGTTGCCGATACGCCCGCACATTACCCCCAAAGCCCCCATGGGGGCCACGAAATCGGTGACCGTGAAAAAGCCCCTGCCTGTTTTGCGGGCATACCAGTACATGGCTATGATCCCGCCGATGAGTCCGCCATGAAAAGACATCCCGCCCTGCCAGATCATGATCGCGGTCCAGGGCTGGGAAACAAACCCGAAAAAATCGTAAAAAAGCATGTAGCCGAGCCTGGCCCCGAGTATTATGCCCAGGGCTCCAAAGACCACCATGTCCGGCAGTTCTTTGACGTCCCAGCCTGAGCCGGGCTTTTTTGCCCTGTGGCGGGCCAGAAGCCAGGCCAGGGTGAATCCGGCCAGGTACATAAGTCCGTACCAGCGGATTTCCAGGGGGCCGATGGCTATGGCTACAGGGTCAAAGTTGGGATGTTGCAGCATGATTTATGATTGTGGGGTTCATGTTTAACTACTCTCCAGGGTCCGGGGACTTCGCAAACAGGACGTAAAAACTCACTCCGCGGAGCGTTTAGATTGACCAATTTTATCTGATGGTGAATTTTACCAAGTTTTTTTAGTTCTTATGCTCTGCTTTGTCTTTAATACTCCTTCCAGGCAGCAGGCCGGATATGATGAAGGCTGCTGCGGCCACCAGAACTACTGTGGCACCGGTGGTCAGATCCAGGTAGTAGGCAAGCCAGATTCCGGTCTGGGTAAAGATGACGCTTATGATAACCGCAAGAAGCATCATCTGCTTGAGAGAACTGGAGTATTTCTCTGCAATATAAGAGGGAATGGTTAAAAGGGCAATAACCAGGATAAGCCCCACCACCTGGATGGTCATGACCACGGTCATGGCCACCATGACCAGGAGCAGAAAATAAAGCGCGGTAACCGGGACTCCCACGGCCCTGGCGAATTCTTCGTCGTGGGACATGGCCAAAAAGTCCTTGTAGAATATCAGCACCAGCACAGTGATGGCCAGGCTGAGGCCTGCCATGGTCCACAGGGCGCTTGCGGGGACCATGAGTATGCTACCGAAGAGATAGCTCATGAGGTCCACCCTGTATCCCGGGGTCAGATCCAGCAGGATTATGCCCGTGGACATGCCCACGGCCCAGATGACGCCTATGACCGTGTCCGCCCGGTGCTTGCGGCTGTGGCTCACCAGGCCCATGGTCAAGGCAGAGATAAGTGCAGCAAGTCCTGCGCCCAGGGAAGGGGGGAATCCGGCAAAGAAGGCCAGTCCGATGCCGCCGTATGAAGCGTGGGCAATGCCCCCGGAAATGAACACCAGCCTGTTGACCACCACCATGGCCCCGATGATGCCGCAGGCGATGCTCACCAGAAAGCCCGCGGCCAGGGCATTGCGCATAAAATCGTACTGCAGGATTTCCAGCATGATCTCAGTGGTGCCTCAGGACCCTGTGGGGGACGTCGCCGTGAGTGATTAGTTCCACCGGGCAGTGGTATACCTTTTCCAGCATTTCCTGGCTGATTTCTGCTGCATCGTGGTAGTAAAGACTGCGGTTTACGCAGGCCACGGCCTTGACGTGACTGGAAAGTACCGAAAGGTCGTGACTTATGACCAGGATGGTGGTTCCCCGGTCATTCAGTTCTTTGAGAAGATCGTAAAACCTGGTGTGAAAGGCCTGGTCCACAGCAGCGGTGGGTTCGTCCAGGAAAAGTATCTGCGGCCTGGCCACCAGTGCCCGGGCTATAAGCACCCTTTGTCTTTGCCCGCCGGAGAGGCTGCCTATGTTGCGCCCGGAAAAGTCCTGCATGCCGACCTGCTCCAGGGCCTGGCGGGCCAGAGCTGAGTCCTGGTCAGTAAAGCGTCTCCAGCGGCCAAGATGTCCCAGGCGCCCCACAAGGACTGTTTCGTGCACAGTGATGGGAAATTTGTCTGCGCCGCTCTGGCTCTGGGGAACGTAACCCACGAGGTGGGGCAGGGCACCGGGGGGTTTTCCCAGTACACGGATAATTCCCCGGGATGGCTGCAGGATGCCCAGCAGGATGCGCATAAGAGTGGTCTTGCCTCCGCCGTTGGGACCCAGTACTGCCAGGAATTCTGCCTGTTTTACCTGCATGTTCACGTCTTCCAGGACCGGGTGGTGGTTGTAGGCAAAGCTAAGACCCTGAATTTCTATGGCGTTTTCATTCATCTGTCATATGTGTGGGCCGGATTAACCGGCCTGGATGTTTTTTTGTAAAAGTATCCGGCATGTCCGGTAACAGCCGTTCAGGGGACATAACTGGCCATATCTGGATGTTATCCCCTGAACGGTAACCCGGGCAGGAAGCATTTGCTGGTAACCATTCAGAGGGGTGCCGGAATCGGCCTGGGGACAGTCCCCGCGACACCTTGCCTTCACAATCACCAAAATTACAAGCACAAAATTCCGTGATCCTGCACAGACCTACACAGCGAGGGACAGTCCCCAGGCCTTGTGCCAGCAATCAACACCGAGGATCCCCTCTGGATGGCTACATTTGTTGCCTGATTATCAGTGCTCCATGGCCTTTCTGAATTTTTCGGCCACGGTGAGCATGTTTTCTTTCCAGTTCTCTGCCAGGGGGTCAATGGAAACAGTCTCTCCGTTTATGGAGTCGGCTATGGTTTCAGCGCTTCGTTTGGAAAACTGCGGAGATACGAATACGACTTTTATGCCTTCATCCCTGGCTGTGTCAATAAGCTCCTTTAAATCAGCCGACCTGGGCTCGCGTCCCTCCACTTCCACAGGAACCTGGACAAGACCATACGCCCGGGCGAAGTATCCCCAGGCCGGATGAAAGACCATGAATTTGCTGCCGGGCGGGACATCATTGAAGACAGACTTGATTTCCTGGTCCAGCTCAAGAAGTTCACGAATAAAGGCAAGGTAATTATCCCTGAACTCAGCCTCTGCCCCGGGCATGGCCTCGGACAGGGCCCGGTAGACGTTGTCTGCGATTATCATGGCCAGATCCGGAGAGAGCCATACGTGCGGGTCCAGGCCATCATGTCCGTTGTGATCATGATGGTGATCATGCCCATTATCGTGCCCGTGATCATGCCCATGGTCATGGTTGTGATTATGTTCATGATCGTGATCATGCCCGTTGTCGTGATCATGCCCGTGGTCATGGTCGTGATCGCAGTCCTGCAGCATGGAGATTTTCTCAATGCCCCGGTCCAGGCGGACTATTTCCAGGTCCGGATGTGTGGATTTGATCCTCGGCAAAAGAGCATTTTCATATTCAACTCCTATGGCCATGTACAGGTCAGCCCGGCCCAGCTTTCTGATCTGGGAAGGTTTGGGTTCAAAGGTATGCGGACTGGCACCTGCAGGAAGAAGTACGGTGGTATCGGTCAACTCCCCACCGATTCTGTCCACAAAGTATTTTTGCGGGGCTATGCTGACCATTATATCCAGGCTGTCCTTGTCCGAGGCCGGGGCCATTGCCGGCCAGAGCAGCATGAGAAACACTGCGGTGATTAAAGCCCAGGCTGACAGCCCGGCTTTTACGGGTGATTTTTTTTCAGGCATAAAAGTTCCTCCTTGGTGCTTTGATTGTGTTTCATGATTTACCTGATAATTGATATACTATTATCATTTTTAACTGGTCAAGTAAATTTTACAGTATCTGTCTAACTTTTAAGGAAAGCAGGGCACAGCCCCCCCGCACTTATTTTTAAATGTGTCAGTCATCCTTTAGAAAAATAAATGCGAGGGAGAGCAAGTCTTTGTGCCACATGCAAAGCTAAACAGGTACAATTTGCATAACTTGAAGTTGCATTTTGCTTTAAATGGCCATATAAATCAGCTTAAGTCCAGGGAGTTTGTATATGAAACACAAGACTCAGCAAAGAAAGGCCTTGATGGAGTGTTTACATGAAGCCCGAGGGCCATTGAGCCCTGCAGAAATTTTATGGTTTTCCCGGGAGAAAGTTCCTTCTCTGGGTATTGCCACGGTATACCGCAACCTGAAGCTGCTGGTAGAGGAAGGGTTTGTTGCCGAACTGCAGGTCCCGGGGCAGGGTTCATATTATGAACCGGCGGACATGGATCACCACCATCATTTCCAATGCCGTAACTGCAAGCAGCTTTTCTGCATACCAGGATGCCCGCCGGGGATAACATCCCTGGCGCCTGAAGGTTTTAAGCTTGATGGGCATGAGATCTTTCTGTATGGACGTTGTTCTGAATGCACTCAATAACTTTAGTGATTTAAAAAAGGAGATTGTCATGAATGAAAGGCAAGGAATCGTGACCCTGCATCAGAACCCCCTGACGCTGGTGGGTGAAGAACCGGTAAAAGACAGAATGGCTCCGGATTTTGAAGTGGTGGACAATGATTTAAACCCGTTTAAGTCTTCCAGCATCAAGGGCCGGGTGGTCATAATCGCCTCGGTACCGTCCCTGGATACTCCCGTGTGCGACATGGAGGTCAGGCGTTTCAACCAGGAAGCAGCATCCCTGCACGATGACATATCCATCCTGACCATCAGCATGGATCTGCCTTTCGCGCAAAAACGCTGGTGCGCCGCAGCCGGAGTGGACAAGGTTCAGACCCTGTCCGACCACAGGGATGCCTCGTTTGGAAAGGCTTACGGAGTACTCATAAAAGAACTGCGTCTGCTGGCCAGGGCCATGTTTGTCGTGGATAGGGAAGGTGTCCTCAAATATATACAGGTTGTGCCCGAAGTGTCAGGAGAGCCCAATTACAAGGCAGTGCTGGATGCAGCTTCAGAACTGATATAGCCTGATGGCAGACGTCCCGGCCTGGACCCTGCTGGAGAAAACACTTATGCCCCTCTACGGATGCAGTCAAATCTATACGGGGCTGTCCATGATCATCTCTGGACCAGGTCGGGCAGAAAAAGGGCCAGCTGTGGAAAAAGAGTCAGTATGGCGATGCAGAGTATTATACTCAACAGGTAAGGCCATACCCCCCTGAAGATGGTCACCACCGGCGTATCCTTGACTATGCCGGCCACCACGTAGACGTTGGCCCCCACAGGAGGCGTTATTACGCCCATGCCCACAACCAGTACGATTATAACCCCGAACCAGATGGGGTCGAATCCAAGGTGAACGGCCACGGGATAGAAGATGGGTATGGTCAGCAGAATCAGGGCCAGGGCATCAATAAAGCATCCAAGCAACAGATATATGAGCAGAATGATGGCCAGGACAGCCACGGGATGGATGGGCAGGTCTCCGGCCCATACAGCCATGGTGGTTGGTATGTTGGTCACTGCCAGAAAGCGGCCGAAAACCGTGGCCGCCGCCACCAGAAACATGATCATGGCCGATATGCGAATGGTGTCGCGCAGGGAATTTTTAAATCCGGTCCAGTTGATCTGCCTGCGGATAATAGCTACGGCCAGGGTGGCGGCAGCTCCGACCCCCCCTGCCTCGGTGGGCGTAAAGTAGCCCAAAAAAAGCCCGCCGATGACCACTATAAATATGATGACAACTTCAACTCCGCCCTTCGCAACAGCCCTTATCTTGCCTTTGAGATCCACTTCCGGTCCGGCCGGGGCCAGATCCGGATTTCTGACGGCCCTTATCCATGTAACCAGCATGAACAGGCCCATAAGGAGAACTCCGGGAATGATTCCCGCCAGAAACAGCTTGGCAATGGATTCCCCTGTGGCGATTCCATAGATGATAAAAATGACGCTGGGAGGGATCATTACCCCCAGGATGGCCGAGGAGGCCACTACTGAAGTGGCCAGGGAGCGATCATACCTGTACCTTTTCATTTCCGGCACTGCCACAGCGCTCATGGTGGCAGCCGTAGCCGTGGTGGAGCCGCATATGGCTCCAAACGCAGTGCTTGCGCCTATGGTGGCCAGGGCCAGGCCTGCGGGCAGCCTGCCCACAACCTTGTAAGTGGCATCGTATATCCTGCGGCTTATGCCGGCATGGTAGGCGATATAGCCCATCCAGACGAAGAGGGGGACCACGATGAGAGAGTACGAGGCAAAGGTGTTGTAGATGGAAGAGGAAGCAATGGAAAGTGCAGCATCCAGGGAAATTAGATAAGCATATCCCCCTACTCCCACCACCAGCATGACAAAAGCCACCGGCATGCGGGCGGCAATGAGTACAAAAACGAGCAGAATAGCTGCGATACCCAGTTCAAAAGGGCTCAATCCTGTTTCCTCCCCCTGATCAGGGCCAGGGTATTTTTAATCATTTCCAAAACTATAATCATGGCAAGCATGATCATGCCGCAGGCAACCAGATAATAAACCGGGTAAAGGGGTAGATCTAAGGAAGAGGTGGACAGGTTTCTTCTGTGCACGTTGGACGCGTACTGCAAAAGCCCCCATGATATAAGGGAGATAAAAGTCAGTGAGATGGCGTTGGTGATAATCTCGACAATATTCTGAATTTTTGGAGGCAGACTGTCTACAAGCAGACTGACAGTCACATGCCCCCTGTTGACTGCACAGTAGGCCACACCCATGGACAGGATGACAGCGCCAAGGATTTCCACCAGTTCATAGCTGCCGGTAAGGGGTTTCCACCAGGCGCGCATGAAAATGTTGGACACTATGACCAGCATGACCAGGACAAGGGCCAGCTGGGCAATCTGGGAAATGCGCAGGGCCAGGTTGTGTACGATTTTTTCCAGGAGCTCCATTGCTACAAGCCCCCTGGCTTTGAAAAAGACCCGGCCGTGAAGGGCGAAAAAAAACCTCCCTCAGTTGACGGGCCGGGCGTTAATTCACAGGGTTGCTTTAATCTGGAAGCCGAATCCTCGGAAGGCATGGCAGGGCAAAAGCTGGTTATATATACGGTGATATTCATCTCAAGTGTTAAGGTTGTCTGTTATTGCCGCAATTGTGCAGTTCCTGGTTTCGTTTTTCTCGTCAGGCTTTTAAGAAAAACAGGGGACCTTCCAGCACCCTGCCGGCAGTATATCCAGGCTTTGTTCAGCGAGCGCCTGGAACGGGTGCGGGAAAGTCCCCATGCCATAATGTTAGAAAACAGGCAAGGGCATGTTAACATGCCTTTATAATTGACTTTAGTACTCCGGATATTCTGCCGAGAATTTTTCGTCCAGTTCCCTGATAAGCTCGACGGTTTTTTCAGCCGGCAGCCCCCTGTTTTCCTGCTTCTTTATCCAGTCTTCCACCACGGGCTGAATACGATCTAACCATTTCTGCTCTTCGTCTGCATCCAGTTCAAAGAATTCTATGCCGTGCTCCTGCATGCCGTACTCAAGGCCTTCCTGCCTGTGGTCGGCCCTGGATTTTCCGTATTCATAGGCGAATTCATCGTTCATTTCCCGGAATACGTCCTGAATATCAGGAGGCAGGGAATTCCAGGTGCCCTTGTTCATGATTTTCATAAAGACTACATTGTAGAGAAAAGGAGTATGAGTGACATAATCAACCACTTCAGCCAGCCTGAATCCTTTCAGGGTGTCGTTGGGGGCCACAATGCCGTCCACAAGTCCCTGGTCCAGGGCCAGATAGGATTCGGACATGGGCATGGAATGAGTGACCGCTCCCAGTTTTTCCAGGGGCGGAACAGTTCCCCCTACGGCCCGGATTTCCATTCCGGCCAGTTCATCAAGGTTTCTGGCGGGCTTCTGGCTCATGATGTCCCCTGGTCCGGTGGCCCAGAAAAAGAGGACCTTGACGTCTTCAAACTCGTCGATCCCCAGATCCTGCTTTATTCTTTTGTAGCCTTCATGGGCGGTCATGGAGGCGGATACAGCATTGACATTCTGGTAGCCGGGCAGTTCAAAGGCCTCCATCAGGGGAAACATTCCCGGAGTATAGGAGGGGCAGGTCGTGCCTATATCCGCCACGCCCCCGGCCACGCCGTTGTAGATTTCCCGGGCGCCGAGCAGGGCTTCGCCTGCATGCAGGTTAATG
Source organism: Desulfonatronospira sp. MSAO_Bac3 (assembly GCF_003838035.1). Lineage (NCBI taxonomy): Bacteria > Pseudomonadati > Thermodesulfobacteriota > Desulfovibrionia > Desulfovibrionales > Desulfonatronovibrionaceae > Desulfonatronospira > Desulfonatronospira sp. MSAO_Bac3. The sequence continues at coordinate 13,419 of NZ_QYZY01000209.1, forward strand.
CTGACGCGTCCGTCTGTACGTTTTTCCACCTCCTCTATCCAGCGTTTATGGGCATCAGCAACCATAAAATCGGTGGCAGGCCAAAAAGTGGCCAGGGAGAGGCTGAAGGTCTCTTCGGGTTTTTCAGCGTCATCCATTTCTTCATCTGCAGCACACCCGAATACCACCGGAAAAAAAAGTATTAATAACAGCCAGATCCAGTAATAAAGTCTCCCCTTCATCCCTATTCCCTCCATGGTCCATGTTTATGAGCAGTTTGTTGATAAGGCAGCTGATTTTTCCAGGAAAAAACTCCGGTACGTAAAAAGCTGAACAGATAATCCAGAACAAAAGCTATCATCTCAAAAGTATATGAATCGGGCAACCTCTATTCTGTCACCGGTTTTACGGGGCATGTGAATGCTGTATATATAAACCGGGCGGATTTGTAAAACAGGGTGTACTAGTACCGCTTAAGCTCAAAAAGTTTCTTGGACTGAGTAGACACTATATGAAAGTATCTGTCCTGGGGGGTATATATGTAGGGCACATCTTCCTTCCGGCGGTATAGAAAGTGAGCCAGAATCATGCGGTTGACCGCCTGGTGCCCGATTATCATTATGTAAGTGGCATTTCCGCTCAAATATATGGCTTTTTTCAGACCCCGGTCCACCCTGTGCTTCAGGGTCACGTAGCCCTCACCCTCGGGGTAGATATAATTGTATTTGTCCTTGGTCCGGCTGTAGAATACTTCCGGTTTCTCGCGTCGGATCTCATCGTAGCTCATGTATTCGCAGGTACCGGCGTTGATTTCATTAAATTCCTTGAGCTGCATGACCTGGGCGTTTTTCTGCATTTCACTTATGGGACGGGCGGTCTGGACGGTGCGTTTCTTGGTGCTGGTATAGATATTTGGGATGTTGGTCTGTTTGAAGTGAGCCGCCAGGGCCTGGGCCTGGGCCCAGCCGTTGGGTGTAAGTTCTGAATCCCCCCCGATCCTGTTCTCCAGGTTGAAATAGCTCTCACCGTGTCTTACCAGGAAAAGGTTTTTGACCCAGTCCGAAACCAGAAGATCCCGTATCTGAACATTGCAGAAGATGTTGTCAGTCATCCTTTCACCCAGGATCTGGTTGTTCAGTGAGTCCAGTACATAGTAGTTGCGCTCTTCCTGGAGGGGCTGGGCGATATGCTCGTAATACTGGATTCTTTTTTTGAAGCTTTCAAATGCCTCCTGAAAGTCCATCCTTGAGAATTCCGGCTGCTCTGTTTTTTTGGTGATGCTGGCCTTGAGTATTTCGTCGTCATTGTTGATGCACTCCACAAACAAAACCGGATGGTCGGTGAGCATGTTTTGAATGGTCCTGCGGCGTTTGAGGCTGACATTGGTGGCATCCAGTATGGCCACCTGTCCGTCTCCCTGGAGATACCTGCTGGCGTTTTTGATATTGGTCAGGGCGATCTGCTCTCTTTGCTCGGCATTGGTTTTGTTTTCAGGGTTGTAAAAGTCCGGTCTGGAGGAATTTTCGCTCAAAAGCTTGCGCCTTAAGTCCCCGTTATTAAAGATGCGGACTTTGATGTTTTCTTTTTTCAGGCCTTCCTTGAGTTTGGCGGCCACGGTGGATTTGCCGCGGGCGGGCAATCCCACCATGGCAATGTACAGCTTGTTCAGGTAACCGTTATTCATAAGCACAAACAAACCCTTTCTTTCTGTTTCTGTACCTTTGAGATGTTCAAAGGCTTGATCCTTAAGGTTAAAGGGCATATAAATACCCGTTCAGTCTTCATTGATAAAAAAACAGATAAACACATTTTCAGGATTCAGGCAACCGGTTTAAAAAGTTATTAAAATGCAAGCAGTTGAATGGGTTGTTGTAGGTATAATTCTTTTTTTCAATTTCCTGGCTGCAGGTCACGCCCTTCTTTACAAAAGAGATCCCAAGGGGGCCTGGGCCTGGATAGTAACCTGTCTGCTGGTGCCCACCCTGGGGCCGGTTCTCTATTTTCTTTTAGGTATCAACAGGGTGAAGACCAGGGCCAAGAAACTGAAATGGTACTGGCCGCACTGGGACACGGATATTTATCCTTCTACTCAGAAACTGGCCCCTGCAGAAAAAAAAGTTCGCGACTTTGAAATTTCCCCTGACTTTCATCAACTGGCCCAGCTTTCAGAGGCGATTTCCAGAAGGCCTCTTCTTCAGGGCAACCGGGTGACTCCCTTATACAACGGAGAGCAGGCTTATCCAGAAATGCTGGCTGCCATCAACAGGGCGCAGAAAAGTATTTACCTGGTGACCTTTATTTTCGAAAGCAACGATACCGGCCAGCAGTTTGCAAATGCTTTGTCTAAAGCTGTACAGCGGGGTGTGGATGTGCGCGTGCTGGTGGACGGAATCGGGGAGTATTACTCCTGGCCCAGAATAGGAAAAACCCTCAAGGATAAAGGTGTTCCTTTTGTCCGTTTTCTGCCCCCCAGGCTTTATCCTCCTTCCCCGTTCATCAACCTTAGATATCACCGGAAAATGCTCATTGTGGACAGTGAGTTCGGTTTTACCGGGGGCATGAATCTCGGGGACAGGCACTTAGTGACAAAGCTCAACAACCGCAAGCGAAAACAGGATGTGCATTTTAAGTTTTCCGGTGCTGTGGTGAACCAGATGGAAGAGGTGTTTATGGAGGACTGGGGTTTTTGCACCGGTGATTACAGCAAAAGCCCCAGGCAGAAGGTGGCCAGGGCGCACCAGGGGGAGGCCGTCTGCAGGACCATTACTGTTGGTCCCAACCAGGACCTGGACAAGCTGCGTATTCTTCTTACAGGGATCGTTTCCCAGGCCAGGAAAAGAATCCTGATCATGACCCCATATTTTCTGCCCTCACAGGAGCTTATAGTGGCCCTGCAGACAGCGGCCCTCAAGGGCCTGGAGGTCAGCGTGGTTCTTCCTGAAAAAAACAATCTGCCCTACGTGCACTGGGCCACCAGAAACATGCTCTGGGAGATTCTTCAAAGCGGGGTAAAGGTGTTTTATCAGCCCCCGCCTTTTGCGCATTCAAAGCTCTTTGTAGCTGATGACTCCTATGCTCTCATAGGCTCGGCAAATATGGACCCCCGTAGTCTGAGGCTCAATTTTGAACTGGTGGTCGAAGTCTACGAAAAAAGGCTGGCAGGTAAGCTGGCCAGGCACATCCGTTCCAGAATACGTGAATCCCACGAGACCACCCTGCATGAAGTGGACAACCGGCCCCTGCCTGTGCGTACCAGGGATTCCTTCTGCTGGCTTTTCAGTCCTTATCTGTAAGAATATCGCCTGCCTTCAGGGACACAACTGACTCTTTGCAGGCGCACGAGCACCCCCTGAATGCTTACATTGCCCTCTTCGCATCTGCAGAGATCAGGCAGGTATAACCATATCCCGGGGATCGGTGGAAAGAGAGGACAAAACCCTGGGCTTGTCGCTTATATGCACCACGTCCTCCACTCTGACCCCAAGCTCCTGGAAATAAAGACCCGGTTCCAGGGCCACCACGTGACCCCTGGCAAAAGTCGGTTCAATTTGGTGCTCCATTTCCCTGGTCAGGCTCATGAATGAGCTGCCCAGTCCGGATTGGGCCAGCAAAGAGGCCTCCTTGTCCTCTTCCTCCTCCTGGGTGGCATCAGGGGCGGATCCCAGCAGTGGTTCTTCGTGAACCTCAAGGCCGATGCCGTGTCCGGCGGCATAAATCATGTGCTGCTCCAGGTCCTTCCGGCGGAACAGTTCTCTGATGGCCTCTTCAGGTCCGTAAATGCTCTGCCCGGGGTGCATTTTTTCCAGTGCAGCCTGGCGGGCCTGCAGCACCAGGTTGTAGTGTTCCAGAAAAGAGCTGTCCGGCTGGCTCCCGAGATAAAACATCCTGGTGATATCCGACCAGTAGCCCTTGATTCTTACCCCGTAATCAATGAGCAGTGGGCCATTTTCCAGTTCCTGGTCCATCCACCTGGAAAAGGCCAGGGCTGTGCCTGGGCCGCTCTTGATGCGGCACTTGGATTCTTCCGCGCCCAGGGCCTTGGCCCTGGCGTCGAATATGCCGGAGAGTTCCTTTTCAGATACGCCAACCCTGATTTTCTGTCTAAGGTGCTCCATGGCCTGATCCGCGATCCTGCAGGCCTCTTCAATGCGCTGTACCTCGAAACTGTCCTTTATTTCCCTCAGGGCGTTTATTTCATGGGTTATGTTCATGTGATTGCGGATCTGGAAATACTTGAACAAAAAAAGGCTAAGATAGTCCACTTCTATGCCTATGGGCGATTCGCTGACCTTGCGCATCATGCCCTTTAAAAAAGTATTTGGAGGAGGGCGCAGCATTTTTTTATCCACCATGCGCTCATAAGCGCTCCGGGCTATGTCCATATCCCCGGCTGTAACCGGGATGAGGCTGTCTCTTTTTGCCTCTTCCAGTACTGATCGTGCAGCCACCAGCTCTGGTTCGCCGTCGGTGGGAACCAGGACGAAAGAAGGCTCGTGGGGGTAGACGGAAGTGAAGTAGTAGATGTTTTCCGGCTTGTGGATGAGTACTCCTGTCAAGTACATTTCCTGTGCTCTTTGCTGCAGGCTGAGGATTCTTTTCCAGCCGGTCATTATTTTGGGCTTGTTCATATTATCTTGAGAATTAAGAGTTACAAATTGTGTAATTATTCACCAGGGTCCACATACAGACGCTTAGTATATCCAGCTGAAACAGATGGCTACCAGATAAATCAAGTAATTAAAGCTTGCTCGTTTGGCCAGGCAATGAAGGGATGCTTATCCCTTGAGGCCGAAAAAGCGTTTCCAGCTGAATGCAGGCTGGAACTGCTGGAAATAGTAGGCCAGAAAGGGATATGCTCCCCACTTGGCTTTGAAGGACACGATTCCAGGGTTAATCCCCAGTCCCATATTGATATACTTTTTGTCCAGTTTCCGGGCCTGATTTATTGCCTCCTGAAGCAGCAGATCGTTAACTCCCGGGATGTCCCTGGATTTTTTTCCGGTTATGTTGAACAGGTAAAATGCAAAGAGCCTGGAGCCTGTTTCCAGGATGTCGTAAGCCACCAGGCTGTTGTCCCGCATTGTCCTGGCCTCTATAACAAGGGCCGTTTCAGAATGGCTTAGATACTCTGGAATGCGGTGAAAGAAAAGGGCTTTTTCCTGGTCCAGGCCTTTAAAATCAATAAATTTTCTCAACAGCTCCAGGTGGTCGCGGGTAAAATCCCGTCCAACAGAAATATGCACCTCACTGGAGGCCCTTTTGAGCATATTGCGAAGCTTGGGGCCGCTCAGGATGTTGCTTAGATCCAGGCAATAGTAAAGATCATATTCAGATCTGACGGGCTTGTATCCATGCACATCCAGGGGGACCGGGCCTATGCAGGCAAGCTCGGCAGGTTTCATTTTCCGGGCTATGTAGTTTACATGACGGCAGAGGTCAGGACCTTTTGTGTCCAGAGGCAGGGGGCAGGCCATGAGACTTGTTTTTTCCTTTGCCTGGTAATACAGAAGCCCCCCGTCCATGCAGGGTTCGCTGTCGGAGAAAGGGCACAGGTAAGAAGGGAGATGTTCGGGAATGTATGCCAGGTTGTATATCAGTCTTTTCTGGCATGAATTTAGCATATTAATCAGCATAACAGGCTAAAGGTTACTGGGGAAACTACCGATAAGGTGTATAAGGAAATAAACAAGGAGGTGCATTATGCTGGTACCCAGTTATTTCCAGATTTCCCCTAAAAGTCGCCACGAGATTCAGACACAACTGCAAAAGGCCGGCCGGGAGATCAGGATTGATTCGGATGACCGCCGGGAAGGCCTTGGGCAGAAACAAAAGTCTGAATATGGACGAAAAAAAAGGGAAAAGTCTGCCGTGTCCGGGATCGGGAAAACCTATGCCGAAGTACACGAGGTGTACAACAAAAAGGCCGAAATTGTCAGGGTTGCTTCCGGATGAAAGACCAGTCCTTCTTACGGTCGGTTATAAGAAGAACCTGCCCTGTATCGGGTGTATTTCTGGTAATGTGTCCGGCAGAAACTAAAACCATTTCTGCAGCCATTCCTTGACTTCCGGCGGAAGTCCATGCACTCCCCTGGCCCTGCAGCAGTCCCAGAATTCCCTGGGCAGTTCCATTTCATATAAAGACTCGGACCCGTCCTTGGTCATTTTCTGCAGACGCAGGATATAGGGCTCCTGCCAGGAATCTATACAGAAAAAGTATGTTTCCGAGTCTGAGTCATGGTGTTTGCCGGAATATCCGGTATTGCCCCATTCCAGGTGCATGGCCACTGCGTCTGCAGGCTCCACGTCCCAGTCTATGGGCAGATTTTTGAATTTTTTCAGTTCTTCCATATATGTATTGTCCTTTGTGTTTGTTGCAGATAGGCTTGAGACCGGGCCGCAAGAGTATTCATTGATGGGGAAGGAAATATATCCCGTAAATGACTTTTCTACCTTAACAGCATGTAAAGCATATGGAAAGCAAAAATCAGGGCAGGGAGGCAAAAATGCCGGAAAAAGACCTGGATATTATGGACAGGGAGGAGCTGAGGAAGCTGGCCGGAAGTCTGCTTTGGCAGTTGAGGCTTGCGGATGCCTTCTGGTTCATAAATATTGAAAAGCGGATGGGACTGGAAGGGGCGGAAGAAGTCAACGCCTTAGTCTGGGAGCAGGTGGGCCGGCTGGCGGCCAGGGACATCCTCAGGCGTTTCGCCATACAGGAAAAGGGCTTGCAGGGTCTGCTGCAGGCCCTTAAATATTTTTCCTGGGGGCTGATGCTGGACTATGATGTTCAGTCCGGGGACAAGGAGATGATATTAAGCGTCCCTGTATGCCCGGCCCAGGAGGGACGTAAAAAACACGGGCTGGGTGAGTACAGCTGCAAGGAGATGCACCTGAGGGAGTTTACAGCCTTTGCCGGGGAAATAGATCCCCGCATCAGGGTCCACTGTATCTTTGCCCCTCCTGATGATCATCCCCCTGAACTATATTGCAGATGGCGTTTTGACCTTGGGGCTTAACCTTCCTGCTGCTCGTACGTCTCTACGATCTCCTTGTAGTCGTCAAACCAGTAGGCTCTGGGATTGCGCGTGCATATGTGCACCTTTCCGCTTTCGTCCGGGTCAGCCGCCCGGTGATAGCGGAAAATGATGTTTTCATCGGTCATGGCCAACGCCTCTATTTTGCCCGAGGCATGGGACATGGCCAGTTTGGCCCGTTTTCCCAGGCCGGAGCACATGCTCCTGGCATTCTGGTAAACATTGAAGGCTTCTTCCACGGGAACAGCATAAGGCTTATTGCCCACCGTGGGTCTGCAGATAAAGATGTAGTAAGGGGCCACCCCCATGTAGGAAAGCCTGTTGAAAAGTTCTCCCAGGACCTGCGGGTCATCGTTGACGCCTCTGAGCATCGGGGTCTGGTTGCAGAGTATGCCGCCGGCCTTGATGAGCCTGTCGCATGCCTCCAGGCTGACATCGGTCATTTCCCTGGGGTGGGTGTAATGAGTCATAAAGTAGATCCTTTTATCCGGCAGGCTGTATTTTTTGACCATTTCCAACAGTTCCTGGTCGTTGAGGACCCGGTATGGATTATAGGACAAAAGCTTGGTGCCTATGCGGATGATTTTTACGTGATCAATCCCGCGAAGTCTGGAAATGATTTTCTCCAGCCTTGAGGTGGAAAGCATGAGCCCGTCGCCGCCGGTTATGAGGACATTGTTTATCTCCGGATGATTGCGAACATAATCGCAGGCGGCGTCCAGATCTGTGAGGACCTCGCGCTGCTCCGGGTGGATGAAAAGCCTCTTGCGGAAGCAATACCTGCAGAATCCCCCGCAGGCATCACTGGCTAAGAATACGGCCGTGCTGACATACTTGTGCTGAAGCCCGGGCAGGACGGAATAGCTTTGTTCGTTGGATGCATCCAGACGCCCCCACTGGTCCAGTTCCTGCACAGAAGGTATGATGATCCTGCGGATGGGATCATCCGGGTCGTCCCAGTTCACTAAGGACAGGTAGTACTCGTTGGATCTGAATTCAAAGGTATCCATTACCGGGGCAAGCTGCTCCAGGTCCCGGCCGGTGAGACCGGGGACTTTATTTATGTCGTTTATGTACTGCGGTGTGTGCATATTGCCTCCATTTAAAACTGGTTTGAAAAATGCAAGAAATACTAAAGCCTGCTTTTGCCGGCCGTCGCTTGTGGCCTTGAAATCAGGGGGCAGATATTCAGCCGGTAAATGATTGAATTGAAAGGAGGGGCCGGCAGGCAAGGTTTTAATGATCTCTGTCCTGCAGCGACACTTGGAAAATGGGTGACTTGTAAAATCAGGCACAGGCACGAATTAAGTGTTGATGCAGGTCTATGTAAAATTCAAATTTAACTTAATATGGCTTTGTGTCAAATATTTTTGAATTTTTTTGCAGGGTTGTTTCTTGAATATTCGTTTTTGTATCCTGTGATTTTCCCTTTGCCAGGCTGTTTCCAAGGTATTTAGAATGCTGGTACGGGTATTTTTTTGGGGTTAAGACAAATAATCCAGTGCCATGTTTACATATTTGTAAGACAGGCTCTGGTTTTTTCATCAAATTGTAAAAAGTCAGGTGGAAAAAACGCATGTTTTCAGACCAGGATGATGTCCTTTTTTCTGATTTGCATCTGAAAGAGGATGTCCTGTATTTTTTTTACGTAGGCGAGATCAAGGCTGACTGCCTCAACCAGTTTGTTGCCGAGACTCTGGGCAAGATACATGGACGCAAATTCGAGTGCATTTCCATTGTCCCGGATATAATGGAGTCCTACCCCCACAGGAATATAATGGTCATTAATCCCCTGGCCAAGAATCTTTATAATCAGACCAGCAGGAAATACAGCTGCCGCATGGGGGCTAAGGAGTTTGCCTGCGAGGTGTCCCGCTCTGCCGCGGTGCGAAGACTGGCGGAAATGCTCATCGCCAGGCAGGGCAGACTTTACATTCATGTTTATGAGTCACTGCCCCAGCTGGAACTCTGTCAGCTGCCCGGAACCGTTCTTCTTGGCCCGGAGGGGAGTATTTCCTCCATCTGGAACAACAAGCTTTATCAGCTGCAGATGTTGAGCGGGCAGGTACCGCTCATGGATTACCGCATCTGTAAAAATGTCCGGGAGCTGTACGCGGGCGTGGAAAGCGTGGCCCAGGAATGGTCAGAGGGGATTTTTGTCAGCAGGCCTTATTCCGCTGCCGGTGCCAACAGTTTTATAATCCGCTCCGCACCAGAACTTGAGGACCAGGAGCCCTTGAGCCGGGATACTTACTTCATCAGCCGTTACGTACCGCATGAACTTGATCCTACGGTCCTGGGAGTTGTGGGCAACGAGGACGACGTATTCATAGCGGCCATCGCCGACCAGGAGATTGAAAATAAAAACAGTTTCCGCGGTTCGGCTTTTCCTTCTTCCCTGTCCCATAAAGAGCAGGCAGAGGTCAGGGAACATGCCCGCATGGTGGGGCGTGTACTGGGAAGGAGCGGGTACAGGGGCATTTTCGGGTGTGATTTTATAGTTGATAATCAGGGCCGGATTTTTTTTGTGGAAGTTAACGCCCGCAAACAGGGAACCACCATGGAGATGTGCTGTACCCTGGAAAATGCCCTGCCCCCGGGTGCTCCCTCCCTTATGGAGATGGAGTATCATGCCGTGGTGCACAACAGGCTGCCCCCGGGAAGGCAGGAGATCAAGGAAGCCATACAGGGGCTTTTCTGGCGCACCTATAATTTCAAGGTGGAGCGTGAGGTGGTGACAAATTACTTTCTGCCCATGGACGAAGACGAGAGGGAGCTCTTCAGGCAGGTCCGTCAGAAAGGTCTTGAGCACAGGATGATCATTGTGGAGCATCCCGGGCATAAGCGATGTGTTATGCCCGGTTCTTTCCTGGGCCGGATAGTGGCGGTGGCCACCAACCGGGAAGATCTGGACAGGGATATAAGCCTGGGCAAATTCATGCTGGAAGAATCTATAACCATAAGGGAATAAGTGATGAACTTCAAAGAAGATCTCGATGAATATACTGAAGAATTGCTGGATTTTCTCTACACAGGAAAAGATAAGGAGGACGAATCAGGATACGGCCCCGCTGTCCAGGAGATGCTGGTAAAGGCCCGTTCAGGCAGCTCTGTTCAGGATATTGTGGATCTTTTTCTATATTTGAAGCAGGCCAGGATGGACAGCGGCCTGAGCCCCCACTGCCTGGGCCTGGCGCGAAGCGATGCCGTGGGGCTGGCCATCAAGCACCAGGACCTGGACGAGCACAGGGTAAGCCTGGGCGGCCGGGTGAATCAGGCAGCTTCCATTGTGCAGCAGGCAGGGGACAGGATAGAGAGTTACCTGGAGGACAGGGACAGGGAAGCACCAAGCGGGATCATGCTCTGGGAACGCATTCAGGAAAATCACGCCCGCATCAGAGAGGTTCTGGGCATGTCCATGCAGGAGTGGAATTCTTTTTCCGGACAGCTCAGATATGCCATTGAGTCCCCCCGGACCCTGGAATCCATTTTGAATCTTCCCGCCGGGGCACTGGAAGAAGTGGGTAGGGTGACCAAAGATTACCGCATGCGGCTTACTCCTTATTATGCAGGCCTGATAATGCCGGAAAGCCTGGACGATCCGGTTCTGCTGCAATCTGTACCTACAGGAGAAATGGTGGACAATGCAGGGGTGGAGATGCCTCCGGTGGCGGCGGATCATTCTCCGGCCAGGCTTATTGACCAGTTTTACCCCAGGGTGGTAACCATCAAGGCCACAAACATGTGCGCCATGTACTGCACCCATTGCCTGCGCATAGCCCATATCGGCAAAAAGGACCGCATCTACCCCGAGCAGGCCTACGCCGAGGCCCTGGATTACATCCGGAGGGACAGGCGCATCAGGGATGTCCTGATAACGGGCGGGGATGCTTTTATGCTTCCCGACAAGGTGTTGCGGTATATGCTTTCTGAACTGGACGGCTTGGAACATGTGCGGATAAAGCGCCTGGGCACCAGGATCCCGGTGACTACTCCCCAGCGGGTGGATCAGGAGCTTCTGGATATTTTGGAGGAAAGCAACGACAAAAAGCCGGTGCGCGTGGTGACCCAGATCAATACCGCCCAGGAGATCACTCCAGTGTCCAGGGAGGCTTTCAGGCGGATCTCCAAGGCTGTTTCTGCAGTGCTCAACCAGGCGGTGCTGTTGAAAGGCATAAACGACAGCTTCGTCAAGATGGCTCACCTGTGTGAAACCATCCAGGAAGCTTATGTCCGGCCCTATTACATTTTCAACTGCAGTTACCGCAATCCCCAGTTCAGTCACTTGCGGGTGCCGGTGGAAAAGGGCCGGGATATAGTGGAGGGTATGTACGGAAATATATCCGGGGATGCCATACCCAGGTACATAGCCACCGCCGGGGGCAAGATTCCCCTTCACCGCAGCAATGTCCTGGACCGGGAGCAGGGTGACATCATCCTGCAGAAGCCATGGAGCGGTGAGCAGGTCAGGTATCCTGATGCAGACCCTGAGGTGTATTCAGATTCCCGGTGGGGACTGAAAAGGTATGAAGCGAATTGATACATAAAGGCGGGCTATACCCGCAACACAATAAAAAAACCAAGCCCATGATACAAAAAATTGCAGAGGATATATATTCCAGGCAGCAGGAAATGCTGGACCTTTTGAGGCAGCTGGTGCTCATCCAGAGCGGCAGTCACAACAAAGAGGGCCTGGACCGCATGGCTGAAACCATGGCCGGAATTCTGGCCGGTACAGGGATGGACAGCCGGGTTGTTCCTTTTACCCACTGCGGCAACATGGTCATTGCCCGGACCCCCAAAGCCGGGGAACAAAAGGGCCTGCTACTGGTGGGGCACATGGACACGGTATTTGCTGCAGATACTTCATTCGACTGGTTCCAGGAGGACGAGACATGCGTCTACGGTCCCGGGGTCCTTGACATGAAGGGCGGCCTGGTTGTGGGGGTGTTTGCCCTCAAGGCCCTGGCCAGGTTCGGCATGCTCCAGGATATGGCAGTGACTTTTTTGTGCAATTCTGACGAGGAAGTGGGCTCGCCTTATTCCCGGGGATTGATAGAAGAATTAAGCCAAAAGAGTAAAATGGCCCTGGTCCTGGAAGGAGGCGGTCTTGACGGGGAGCTTGT
>NZ_QYZY01000210.1:0-4687 GCF_003838035.1 Desulfonatronospira sp. MSAO_Bac3
CAAAAGATCCTTGAAACCATTGAACTGGGCGGCATGCAGATCCTTCTGCAAGGCAGCATAAATCCCGACCTGGATCTGGACTGGTATGAAAAACTGCTGCGTTTTATCAAAGACAGGTTTCCGGATCTTGCTGTGCACGGATTTTCTCCGCCGGAAATCTTCTACCTGGCCGGCAGGGAAAATATTTCCGTAAGCCGGGTCATCTCCAGGCTGAAAAAAAGCGGGCTGGACTCCATACCCGGAGGCGGAGCGGAAATCCTGGTGGACCGGGTGCGCCAAAAGCTTGCTCCGCGCAAATGCAGCGCCCGGCAGTGGCTGGATGTGATGCACGAAGCCCACAATCAGGGCCTTAAAACCACGGCCACCATGATGATGGGGCATGTGGAGACCATGCAGGAGCGCCTGGAACACCTGCAGAAAATCCGGGATCTTCAGGATATAACCCATGGTTTCACTGCCTTTATTCCCTGGACCTTTCAGCCCGGCAACACCCTGATGAACGTAAGCGAAGCCTCCTCGGTGGAATACTTGAAATTTCTGGCGTTAAGCCGCCTGTATCTGGACAATATACCCAACATCCAGGCTTCCTGGGTGACCCAGGGGGCCCATGTTGGACAGCTGGCCCTCATGTGGGGGGCCAACGACTTCGGTTCCACCATGATCGAAGAAAACGTGGTGGCTGCAGCCGGGGTCAGCTTCAAGCTCCCTGAAGATAAGCTGCGCCTGCTGGTGCAAAAGTCCGGATTCCAGCCCAGGAAAAGAAGGATGGACTACACCCTGGTGGAATAAACCAAATCAAGGAGAACATATGTTTGAAAGCCTGGAAAAGCTCCCGGCAGAGGAGATGCAGCAAAGAATCGAGGCCTTTAGAAACAATATCCGCTCCAGCGGCCTGGACTGCGAAGCGGCCATGATATTTTCGCGCCTGAACATATATTATTTTACCGGCTCCTTCGGCAACGGCCTGCTCTGGATTCCCATGGAGGGCGATCCGGTATTCATGTGCCGCAAGGGCCTGCAGCGATTCAGCCTGGAATCTCCTCTGGAGCGCGTGGTATCCTTTAAATCCTTCGGCCAGGTGCCGGGCATCCTGTCTGATTTCGACCTGAGCATCCCCAAACGCCTGGGGGCGGAAAAAATGGGTCTTCCCTGGGGACTTGCGGACAACCTGCAAAAGCGTCTTACCGGCCCGGAGTTTGTCGCCGTGGACCAGGCCCTGTCCCTGACCCGCATGGTCAAGACCTCCTGGGAGGCGGAAAAGATGCAGCTTTGTGGCCGTCGCCATCACTATGCACTTTATCATCTCCTGCCGGAGATGATAAACCCGGGCATGACCGAACGCGAAATCAGCATGAAGGTATGGGAATGTTTTTTTTCTCAGGGTCACCAGGGCCTTATGCGCATGCAGAACTTCGGGGAGGAAATCTTTCTGGGCCACGTGGCTGCAGGGGACAGCGCCAATTATCCCAGTGTGTTCAACGGACCCGTAGGCCTGCGCGGAGAGCACCCGGCCATCACCCAGATGGGCTATGCCGGCAAGGTCTGGCAGGAAGACGAGCCTTTGACCCTGGATTGCGGATTTGCCCTGGAAGGCTACCAGACCGACAAGACCCAGGTCTATTTCCCCGGCCGCTGGGATCCTCCCCGGGAAGTGATGCAGGCGCACGAACTGTGCATGCGCATCCAGGAAGAGGTGGCCAAAAGGTTAAAACCAGGCAACACCCCCTCGGAGCTTTACCTCATGGCTGCGGAAATGGCGGAAAAAGAAGGCATGTCCCATGGATTCATGGGACTTGACGGCAACAAGGTCCCCTTCCTGGGACACGGAATAGGCCTGGCGGTGGATGAATATCCACCCCTGGCCAAAGGATTTGATCAGCCCCTGCAGGAGAACATGTACCTGGCGGTGGAGCCCAAGATCGGCATTCCCGGCACAGGCATGGTAGGTGTGGAAAACACCTTTCAGGTCACTTCCCGCGGGGGTGAGTGCATTACCGGGGACAGCTTCGAGCCGGTACGGGTCTAGCAGCCAGAACCTTACTTGGCCTTTTGCACGTATTTCATGCGTACTTCAAACAGAAAATCCTTGAGCTGCTGTTCCTCTGCATGAGTAAGGTTGCCCCGGGTCTTTTCCTCCAGCATGGCCAGAATATCAATGGTCTGCTTGGCCAGGGGCAGGTTTACTTCCTGCTGCCCGTTTTCCGGGTTGGGCATCTCCCCCAGGTGGGCCAGGGCGGATGAACTGAGCGAAAACACAAAAGTGGAGAAATCCAGCCGGGGATAGGCATTCTCCTTGTCTGCAGCAGCATCTTTGTAGTCTTGCGCCGCCTTTTTGCGTTCCATCTTCCTGGCCTCGCTCTCCTGAGCAACACCTTGCTGATCAGCGCTGTCCTGATCGTAGTTGATCCTGCGATCCGTCACCTTGACGTTTTCGTTATTCTCCTCCATGAGTAACACCTCCTTGAACACCGAAACCATGCGGCAAATAAGTCTGCCTGCATCTTCGGCCTGATAAAGTTATAGCTGTTTGTGCTCCGAGATACTAGTATAGGCCAGCCAGGCCCGTTCCAGATAATCCCGGGATCCGGACACCCCACCGCAATCCACAAAGGCCTGGTGCAGGGCCACAAGCCCGGCCAGGACATCTTTCCAGGATGTGCATCCGGCATGCCCCATGCGTACTGTTCTTCCTGCAAGCTGCCCCTGCCCTCCGGCCATGACCACTGAATAATCATCCCTGGCCATTTGTAAAAGCCTTTTCTCATCAATTCCTGGAGGAAGCCTGATGCTGGTCAGGCTGCGGGCAAACTCACGGTGGACCAGAAGCTCCAGGCCCATGGCCTCCACGCCTGCGCGGGCCATTAAACACAGGGCCTTTGAGTGCTGTGATGCGTGATCCAGGCCCTGATGCATATAAATACCCAGAGCCTCATCCAGGGCAGGCAGCACATGCAGCAATGGATGGCTGAAAACCTCCCCCGGGCTGATTTTCCCCGGGTCAAGCCATAGAGACTTATCCCCTTGAAAAATTTCATGCATATTTTGGCGAGCCCTGTGACTGAAAGCAGTAAACACTGCCCCGGGGGGAGCCATGATATCCGGGCCGGAAGCACTCAGGACGCAATCAGCGGGCCAGGCATCAGTCATGCAAGCGTGGGATCCCGTAAACCCTGTTGCATCTACCAGCAGCATCTTTTCAAAGGACCGGCAAAGCCCGGCAATATCCTTTACCGGATGCAGCGCTCCTGTGGAGCACTCCACTGCCGGAAGCAGTACAGCCTTTATCCCCGGCCAGCGGGACAGGGTATTCTCGACTTCCCCCGGCTTCACCGCTCTTCCCCAGGGTATGGGCAGGGCCACTACCTCCAGGCCGCAGGACTGGGCGGCATCGGAGAGCTGCAGTCCCTGCATTCCGGCTTCCACTACCAGCACCTCGTCTCCAGGCTCAAACTGTGCCTGAAGCGTCCTGCGCAGGACTTCGGCAGCACCAGCAAAAGAGACGGTTACAGGCTCTTTTGTTCCCAGAAGAGCCTTGAGACCGGCCTCGATCCTGATGCATGCCTCTTTTATCTCCTGCTCCCTCAGGCCCCATACGTCTCGGCTCATGGCCCTGCGCACCTGCTCCGGCAGCGGCCCTTTTTCAGGAGTCAGATAGGTAAGCTTGTTCATAGAATATATTCCATTATGCTTTCAGGGACCTGCCAATCTTTCTCGGGGTCGGGATCGGTATCGGAATCGGTATCGACAGTATCCCTCAGAGTCTCGTATTATTTTGCCTTCAGCTGAGTATCTGTCCCCACCCATAATCCCCCAATTCCCCAATCCCTCAATCCCAAAATCCCCCAATCCCTAAATTCCCTAATTCCCCAATCCCAGAATCCCAAAATTCCCAAAATCACCCATGAGCCTCGGCCCAGTTCTCCCCGGTTCCCCACTCCACCAGCAAAGGCACCTCCAGGCTCTCCACTCCGGCCATGACCCGGGCCAGCCTTTCCCCGGCCTTTTGGGCCACGGGGGCATCCACTTCCAGAAGCAGTTCGTCATGCACCTGCAGAACCATGACGCTTCCCAGGGAACGAAGCTCTGAATCGCTGTCCACAGCCAGCATGGCCTTTTTTATCACATCCGCCGCCGACCCCTGGATGACGGTGTTGACAGCGGTACGCCTGGCCTGCTGGGCCATGTTGGTGTTTCTGGAATTTATATCCGGCAGAAGACGTCTGCGCCCGGCCATGGTAGTCACATACCCCTGCTCCTGGGCCTTTTCCTCGATCTGCTGATAAAAGTCCCGCACCCTGTCCAGCTTACTGAAGTAAACACTTATGAATTCTTTGGCCTCTTCCATGGATATGCTAAGCTCCCGGCTCAGCTTCTGTGGCCCCATCCCGTACAGCAGTCCGAAATTTATGGTCTTGGCCTTGCGCCGCTCATCCTGGCTGACCTCTTGTATATCCTTGTCGAACAAAAGCCCGGCCGTGCGACGGTGTATATCCTCATTGCCTCCGAAGGCCTGGAGCAGATTGGGATCCATGGACATATGCGCCAGTATGCGCAGCTCGATCTGGGAGTAGTCCGCAGCCACCAGGAGCTTGCCCTTGGAGGGCTTGAAACAGGCCCGCATTCTGGGGCCGAACTCCCCCTTGATGGGAATGTTCTGCAGGTTGGGGTTGCTGCTGGAAAGACGCCC
>NZ_QYZY01000211.1:0-15036 GCF_003838035.1 Desulfonatronospira sp. MSAO_Bac3
CCCAGGTGCGTCAACAGCTGATAATCAGGAACAATCCTGGTGATGCATAATCCGGGGATAAATGGAGGAGACAAGATGACCCGCTATCTGGAAAAAACAGTCTATATTAAAGAAAATATTCTGGACAAGCTCGAGATGCTGGCAAAAAAAAACAGCCTCAGCCTGAGCACTCTTTTGAACCATATTTTTACCAAATACCTTGAAAGCCGAAATGGTTATGATCAGCTGGAAGAGAAAAGAAAGTCTGCCCGGAAGAAGGTGGTGATTCCGGCACTGGTGTATGAAAAGACCCAGAATGGCGGCAACGGGGAAGATTTTGACATGGGCAGATATATATCCACCACAATTTTTGATATTTCCAGGGGAGGTCTCAGGCTGGTGGTACCTGCTGGAAAGAACGGAGGTATGCAGTTTGCAAAGCCGCAGTCCGAGTTTGAAGTGATTTCATACCTGTCCGGCAACAGTACCCTTTTTCGGCTGAAATGCAGAGCAGAGCATATTGAACAGAATGAAAACGGCGTGAAAGTCGGCAGTTCATTCGTAGAGGAAGCAAATTTCCAGATGGACAAGCTGGAAGTGTATTGTCTGCAGAAGTAATTCTAGATTGCTATCAAAATGATTTTATCAGCGTAGATCAGCGGCTAACATCTTTCTTCTTCATGCAACTGATAACATCAAAGGCAAAGAATCTTGGCCGCTGATTGCGCAGATCTCCGCAGATAAGAAAAGCATTGCCAAAGGGTTTGTAGTGATAAACATTAAGATCATCTTGATTGCAGATTGGAATAAGAGGAAAAGAATTGCGGATTAGCCTGAGCGCTCCCGCGGTCATTTTGGACGCGGAGCGTCCGAAGAATGTTCCCACGCGGAGCGTGGGAACAATAAGGAAGGGGCGTCTTTGATGAGACGCCCCTTTTTTGTTCTGAAGCTGATGGACAAAGGGATGTTTAGTGTCCTCAGGCTTTGTGATGCTGAAAAAAGCTATCCTTTGCCTTGTATGCCCAGGTTCTTGTACAGGGTTTTGTAGTCCAGGTTGTCGTTTACCACCTGGCAGCCCTGCTTGATTTTGACTTCTTCTCTGAGCTTGGTGCGGTTCAGGATCTTTTCCATTTTCTGGGCTACTGTGAAGGTGTCCTCACGAGCTACTATAACCGGGATGCCCAGGACTTCGGACCTGGTGAGAACGATATCGTTGGGGTAAATATTGCCGGTGAGGATCAGACAGGGGCAGTTGCCTTCCATGGCCACCAGGTGCAGGTCTGAACGGTCACCGCCCACTATGACCGCAGAGTTCTTGTTTTTGTGGAAATGGGCCATAAAGTTTTCAATCTGCATGGTGCCTATGAGAAAGTTCTGAATCACCTGGTCCGATTTGCTCTGCATGGAGATGATCCTGCCACCGAGTTCCTTGGCCAGGTCTCCAACACTGATAGCCTTGAGCAGGGGATCGTGGGGGATTGTCCCCAGTACATTGACCTGCCTGTGCTCCAGCATGGGGGTTACATATTCCTTGGCTTCGCGCATGAAATTTTCGGGGACGTCGTTTAGAATTACACCCACCAGGTCGTCTCCAAGCATTTCCTTGGCTGCAATGAGGTAGTCGTAATTGAGTTCCTGCTTGTAGCGGTCAATGAGAATCACCTTGGAACCCAGGGCCCGGCTTATGCTCATACCGTCAAGGTTGCAGTATTTACCGGTGTAGAGGTAGCTGCCCGAGCCTCCGATGAGCATGAGCTCGTTGTCTTTATGAAGCTGATCAAAGGCCTTTTTTATGTCCTGCATGTAGAGCAGGCATTCGCCGGTATATGCTTTCTGCATGAAATCCTGGGATATGAGTACCGGTGTAACAGAGGCCGGATCGTCCACTTTTATGTCCAAAAATTTCAGGGCTTCATAAGCGTCCTCGTCCACCATCCTGCCTTCAATTTCCCTTGGTACAGCACCAACAGGCTTCATGTACCCGATCTTGATCCCGTCGTCCTTGAATTTTTTGCCCAGGGCGAGGGTGATGAGGTTCTTGCCGGAAAAGCCGTGCGTAGATCCGATATAAAGTCCGACCATAGTAAAATTCCTCCTTAATTGTTATCCCTTTTTTATCCTTATAAAGAAAAAAATTGCAAACACAAGTTTGTGAATAAAATCATAAAAGGGGAGGAAACAAGCCAGATATGCTGATTCAGCATGCTGATTGCTGGATGCCGGGTTAAAAATCCCCTGTATAACCCTGAATATCCAACAGGATAAAAAGGAAAATGTCAATAGCTGAGAAGGGATTGAGCAGGAATGGAGAGGATAAAAATTGCATGCGGGTCGCCGCCCGGGCTGTATTTATCCTCCGGGCGGCGGAGCCTGCAGTTTTAATTTATTCAGGACTGGAATCGGCCTCGAGCTTTTTCAGCCTGGCCAGGTTGGCGTCTGTCTGTTCCTGAATGAACTTGAGGTCGTCTTCTTTCAGGTGGGCGAACCTTCTCTGGGTCTTGAGGTAATCAACCACCGGCTTGGGTTTTTTGATATTCTTGGTGATGGTCAGCTTGCCCTCGATTATCTCGTAGAGAGGGAAGATATTGGTCTGCACCGCCAGCTTGGAGATCTCTATGCTCTTTTCGGGCTTGCTCCTCCAGCCTGTGGGACAGGCGGAGTAGACGTGCAGATAAGCCGGACCGTCAACAGCAAGGGCCTTTTGCACCTTGTTCATGAGATCCAGGTGAAATCCCGGGTTGGCAGTGGCCACGTAAGGTATATTGTGCGCTGCGGCAATGCCGGGCATATCTTTTTTCCAGGTCTGCTGTCCCTGGAACTTTGATCCCACCGGGGAAGTGGTGGTCATGGCTCCCAGGGGCGTGGCGCTGGAGCGCTGCACTCCGGTATTCATGTAGGCCTCGTTGTCCAGGCAGAGATACAGGAAGTTGTGTCCCCGCTCCAGGGCACCGGACAGGGCCTGAATCCCGATATCGAAGGTGGCCCCGTCGCCGCCTACAGCTATGATGTTTGGCTTTTTGGCGGGAATTCTGCCTTTTCTTTCCAGGGCCTTTATACCGGCTTCAATGCCCGAGGCCACGGCAGAGGTGTTGTTGAAGGCCACATGCATCCAGGGAATCTTCCAGGCGGTCTGGGGAAAGGGCGAGGTGATGATTTCCATGCATCCAGTGGCGTTGGCCACAATGGTATTGGGCCCGGCCACTTTCATGACCATGGCCATGGCCAGGACTTCGGCGCATCCCTGGCAGGCCCTGTGACCCGGAGAAATCATGTCCTCTCTGGGCATGTTTTTCTGGGTTATTTTTTCCAAGTTTTCTAGGGCGCTACTATTTAGCATCTGAACAAACCCCCCATATTGTATAGTTTGGATCCAGGCTGTCCTTCTGGGCCTGGGCATACATTTCCTTGAAGTCGTTGACGGTCACGTCGCGTCCGCCAAGGCCGGCTATTACGTTGTACACCCTGGGCCTGGTCTCCTGGGAATAAAGAAGGGCCAGGATTTCCTGGGCCACAGGTCCGCTGTACGCGCCGGGGCTCAAGGCCCGGTCAATGACGATAATTTTTTCTGCTCCCTTGATGGCCTGCAAAAAGTCCTCCCTGGGGAAAGGCCGCCAAAGCCTGATGCGGACCTGGCCCACTGATTCGCCCTGGGCCTGCAGGTCTTCCACGGCGTTCATGGTGGTTTCACCCTGGGAACCCATGGTTATGAAGAGTGTCTTGCCCTGAGGATCGCCGTTTTTCTCGATGAGCTTGTACTCATGGTCAAACTTCTGCTTCCATTCGTCAAACACTTCCCGGACAACCTCCAGGGAATTCCATAGAGCCTGCTCGCACTGCTTGCGGGATTCGGTGTATACTTCAGGCACGCCCACAGGCCCCATGGTCACCGGTTTTTCCGGGTTCAGGGTCAGGGCGGGCTTGAATGGAGGCAGGAACTCATCGATTTTGGCCTGGTCCAGGAAAGTGACGGGCTCAATCATGTGCGTCAGGATGAAGCCGTCAATGTTGACGATGGCCGGGAGAAGCACCCGGTGATCTTCGGCGATCTTAAAGGCGATGATGGACAGTTCGTATGCTTCCTGGCCGTTTTCCCCGAATAACTGAACCCAGCCTACATCCCGTTCAGCCATGATGTCGCTGTGGTCGTTCCAGATGGAGATGGGCGCGGAAAGGGCCCTGTTGGCCACGGTCATGACTATGGGCAGACGCATGCCCGAAGCTATGAACAGGGTTTCATGCATATAGGCCAGTCCCTGGGCCGCAGTGGCCGTGTAGGACCTGGCTCCTGCCGCGCTGGAGCCGATGGCTGCACTCATGGCCGAGTGCTCGGATTCCACCGGAATGT
This sequence comes from Desulfonatronospira sp. MSAO_Bac3, assembly GCF_003838035.1. Taxonomy (NCBI): domain Bacteria; kingdom Pseudomonadati; phylum Thermodesulfobacteriota; class Desulfovibrionia; order Desulfovibrionales; family Desulfonatronovibrionaceae; genus Desulfonatronospira; species Desulfonatronospira sp. MSAO_Bac3. The sequence goes on from NZ_QYZY01000211.1 coordinate 4,325, forward strand.
ATTCCGCATCCAGTTCTCCATTGGCAACATATACCGACAGCTCTTCCACGATATGGGTCTGAGGAGTGATGGGATAGGCTGAAATAACGTCCACGTTGGCCTGCTTCACCGCTTCCGCGACGGCCAGCGAGACTTCCAACCCGATAGCCTTGCTCATTTTTTCCTCCGTTCTTTAAGATGGATGATTATTTTTTCTGTACATATTCTGCTGACCCCGGGCTTTAGCCCATGGTCATGGTGATTGCCTTTTTGGGGCATTCGTTGGCGCAGATGCCGCAGCCCTTGCAGTAATAAAGATCAGCCGGGTAAAATCCCTCGCTGTCTTCATGGATACAGAACTCGGGACAGAAAACCTGGCACATGCCGCACTTGATGCATTTTTCCTGGTCAGTCACCGGATGCAGGGTCTTCCAGTCACCGGTCTTGAGCTGGGCTGCGTTGCCCGGCTCGGTGATGGCTGTACCCAGTTCCAGTTTTTCCCATGCGCATAAAGCTAGATTAGCCATATTCAACTCCTGATTTAGTTTGCCAGCTCATAGGCTTTTTTGAGGGCCTCAAAGTTCTTGGGGCCAAGCTTGGGTCCGAAACGGTCCATTATAACCTCTTCCATGTCCTGGGGTTCCAGTATGCCTGAAGCCTTGAGCAGGGCTCCAAGCATGGTGGTGTTGGTGATGGGCACGGAAAGAATGTCCATGGCAATCTTGGTGGCATCCACTGTGTATGCTCCGGGCCAGTTGTGCTTCTGCTTGAGCTCTGCGCTGTCCTGGGGTGAATTGACGACAACAATGCCGTCTTCCTTGAGTCCTTCAGCAACATTGACGACATCCAGCAGTGAAGGGTCCAGGACCAGGACCATGTCCGGCTGATAAATTTTTTCCCTTTTGCGAATCTTTTTGTCGTCCACACGGACAAAGGCCTGTACCGGTGCTCCTCTTCTTTCCGGGCCGAAGCTGGGAAAAGCCTGGGCGAATTTTTCCCTGGAAATAGCGGCGCGGGCCAGAAGCTCTGCCGAGGTAACTGCCCCCTGGCCTCCTCTGCCATGCAGTCTGATTTCCCACATAGTTGTACTGCTCCTGAGTTTAGGGTTAACCTGGATTAAAAACTAGAATTTATGCTGTTTTTAAGTCCAAACACGATTACATATGCAGAACCTTCAGCAAACAGCCAGCATGAACGAAGCTCTTTCAGGTGAACGGCATTCTGGCATCGGTAAATTGCTATGTCCTGCTCAGAACTGTCAATATTAACCTAAAATTTTAAATTAATCCAGGGTTTCATTAAATTTTTTCAACTTACTGTAATTTTTTCTCATTTTAAGGTAAATTTAAGTGGATTGTCATAATATTTGTCCTTGCTCATGTGTATGTCGTGATTGTAATAAAGAACAAAAGCCGTATGCAGTATCGGCAGGAGGACTTTATGCTCTGGATTCATCCCATTCTTCAGGCCCTGGTGACTATAGGCGCATTTTATGTTTTTTATCTGGGACTGCAAAGGTTCAGAAGCGCTCACCTGGGTCACAGGGTGCCTTTCAACTGGAAGCGGCACGTGGTCATGGGCAGGTGGGTGATCATCGGCTGGCTCCTGGGACTGGCGGTGGGCAAGATGGCCGTGAATGCTGAAATGGGCATGATGGGCATATTCGCCGATCATAACCAGGGGGCCATGGTCATGACCCCGCTTATGCTCATAGCCTACGTCAGCGGAACCTACATGGACCGGCGCAAGGCCAGAAGGACAGCCCTGCCCTTGGTGCATGCGGCGAACAATGTCCTTCTTCTGGGGGTTGCCCTTTACCAGGTGTACACAGGCTGGCCCATCGTGGAGAATTTTTTGCTTAACTGATAAACAAGGTGTCTGCTAATGCCTATTGTGCAATCAGACATGAGCCTGCTGGCGGATATTTTGAAGAAGAAGAGTATCATGCTGGCTACTGCCGAGTCCTGCACCGGCGGACTCATAGGGCATCTTATCACCAATGAGCCCGGGAGTTCAGACTGGTATCTGGGCGGGGTGGTGGCATACAGTAATGAGCTTAAAATCTCTGTTTTGAATGTGGACCGGGAACTTCTGGATGCTTACGGGGCGGTAAGCCCTGAATGCGCCGAAGCCATGGCCCGGGGCGCGGCCGGTCTTTGCGGGGCAGGAGCGGCCCTGGCTGTTTCCGGGATAGCCGGCCCCGGTGGCGGGACACAGGATAAGCCCGTGGGCACTGTATGTTTTGGCTGGTTTGTTCTGGGCCGGACCCGTGGGGAGAAAAAGTTGTTTCAGGGCAGCAGGAAAGAGGTGAAAATGCAGTCTGCTGAATACGCTGTTCAGGGACTTGTGGATTATTTGCAGGATATGAACCTGGAAGCCGCAAAGAGGTAACGGAAAACAAAGTTATGCGAATATTTTTTGGAATTCCCCTGCCGGAAGTGTATCAGCAGATGCTCGGGCAGGCACGCAATGAATGGAAGAAAAGGTTCAGGTCCAGGCTTTCCTGGACCAGGCCGGGGAACTGGCATATTACCCTCAGGTTCCTGGGGGAAGTGCAGGACGATCTTTTGCCCCAGGTAAAGGTTTGCCTGGACCGGGTTGAATTTGAAGATTTCTGTCTTCAGGGAAGCAAAAGCGGGTATTTCGGAAGCGCTGGGCAGTACAGGGTGGCCTGGCTTGGAGTCGACGGGGAGGTGCAGAAGCTGATGAACCTGGCCCGTACTTTGGAAAAGGAGCTTGAGGGCTTTGGGTTTGAGCCGGAAAAAAGGCCTTTCAAGGCCCATCTTACCCTGGCCCGGATAAAGAATTTCGTGGCTGATGATCCCTGGAAAGAATTTTCAGATTACGTGGAAAATATGGGCTGGCCCGAGTTCAACGCGGAGCGGATCAATCTCTGGCAGAGCCGCCTTACCCCCGCAGGACCGGAATACAGCGTCCTGGCGCACAAGCCGCTGCACCGGTCCGGTGCCGGTTAAGCCAGGTAATCCCCCCTGTTTATCTTGACCACTTCGGCTGTGGCCAGGACTTCCAGTTCTTCCACCAGGGACCTGAGCTCGGGGCGCTGGTCCTCAAAGGACTTTGAGTCCTTCATTTCGCGCACGCCTTCAAGGATGTGCTCCAGATGGCCGTATATCTCTTTGAGGCTGGATTCCGGGGAGTTCATTTCAGCGGCATAATTTTCCCACTTGCTAAGAAGATCATCCATCTGGTTCATAAAAGAAGGTTCCTGCTTTTGTTGGGTTAGAATGGAATTCCCCAGAAGCTGGGCAGGATGCAGCATATCCGCCCTGGCTGTATTTGAAGCCTTTTCCCCCTGCCCGGCACCGGTGCTTCTGGATAGTTCCTGGTCCAGCATCCTGGAGAATTCTTCAGCAGGCTTCTTTTTCTGAGTGCTTTCCTGGCTTTGATTTATCTGGTTCTGGTATTCTGAATTGATTTTCATGGCGGCTCCTTTCGTGGGTGGAAAATATTACCCAGGCTCTTGCCTTTGAAATTAAAAAAGCAACTTTCCTGCCAACAATGAAAAAATCCTTTGTTCAAGACTTTTGCCGGCCGGGTTGTTATTACCTTTATCGGAAGTTATTAAATGGAATTTAATATGAGTGGGTCAATTTTTCAAGCGGTTCAAATTATTAAATCCGAAAAAATTCTAATCTACCCTACGGAAACCTTGTGGGGCATGGGCGGAACCGGGACCAGCAAGGCAGTGGTGCAGAAAATCAGGGAGCTGAAAAAAAGGCCGGTGCACAAGCCATTTCCTCTCATTGCAGGCACCCTGGAACAGGCCAGGAGTTTTGTGGCCATGGATCCAGAAAGTCTTGAGCTGGCCGGGCAGTTCTGGCCTGGCCCTGTTTCCATACTTTGCCGGGCCCTGGATATGCTTGCCCCCGGTGTAAGGGATGAGCAGGGCATGGTTTCCATCAGAGTCACACCGCATCAGGATGCGGCGAGACTCTGCCTGGACGCGGGGACCCCGCTTATAGCAACCAGCGCCAATATAAGCGGTGAAAAATCCTGCGCAGTGTTTGAAGAACTGGACAGTGAGCTTCTTAGAAAGGTGGACATGGTCTTTGAGCATGGCCACGCCCCGGCGGGGGGGCTGCCCTCGACCCTGGTCAGGGTTTTTGGGGGCGGTAAAATTGAAATTTTGAGAGAAGGCAGGATATCCAGGCAGGATCTCGAATCGCGGGGGTGGGAGACGGTGTACAAAACAGATCATGGTTGACCGCGTTGAGCCGCGTGGTGGCAGGGTGCAGAAAGAAAGATATAATTAATTATTAATTAAGGTCCGGGGACTTTGCAAACAGGACGTAAAAACTCACTCCAAGAAAGCGTAAATCAAAACCTACACACTGATTCGATATCCGGGGTATATTCTGTAATATGCTTTGAATCAGGTTCTGTGTTTTACGGTTTTGATCAACGCTTTCTACGTCGTTCAGACAGTTTACGCCCAGTTTGCAAAGCCCCCGGACCTTGCAGCTTGATGTTATATTGATCAGTTGTGGCAAATGGTGAATATTTACAAAAAGGGTAGAGATTTTTTGTCCTGGCGCGGATTGCTTGTGTCTTACTTAATATCACTACAGCGAAACTTATTTATTTACCTCCGGGGACTGGCTCCCCTCACATATTTTTTCCAATAAAACCAAGATCATTTAATAAAAATAAGTGAGGGGTGCCTGTCCCCAATTGAGGCAGGCATAAAATTTTATAAGTTTCGCTGTAGTGATATATTGGCCTGGGAAAAGTATAAAAAATTTTACCCTGTATGGAGGCGGAGAGGGGGCTTTGGTAATGGTGTCAAATTTTTTTTACCTGGACAAGAAGGGGGTGAGTCGTAAAAGCGAGGGCCAGCCTGGATTTTATGAGCCCATGAGTTTTGGCCCGCTGATTGCATCTATTTTAAATAACGTTTCTTCCTCCTTTTGCCAAAGCCGGCTTCTCTGTTATGTCAGACAGGGAAGCCGGTTTTGTTTTGGGGGTATGAAAATCAAAGGCCGGTACGCTGACAGTACAAAAATTTATCCATCCAGGCCTGGACCTTTTCTCTGGTTATGGCCTGCATGCACGTGGGTTCCTGGCACTGGACGCGGGCCGTTTTGGAGCAGGGGGCACAATGTGCCGGGGACTTCAGGACCCTCATTCCCTGTGGACGCCACATATAAAGAGGGGTGGGGCCGAAGAGGACCAGCCCCGGCTTGCTGAACATGGCTCCCAGGTGCATAGGTCCGGAGTCGTTGCCCAGCAGCACGCGCGACTTGAGGATCAGGCCCTGCAGGTCTTCCAGACTGGAGCATGTTGTCTGCTGCAGACTGCTTTCGGAAATACCGTTTTTTTCCTCGGCAGGGCCAAGCACCAGCAGGGGCTTCAGCCCTGCGCTTTGAAAGCGCTTCCCGGCCCATATAAAGTTTTTTACCGGCCAGTTTTTCGCCGGGTTGCCTGAGCCTGGAAAAATAAGGGCCAGGTCCTGCGTATCCTGCTTGGCGAACATATCCTTCCAGCTTTCTTGCCAATTCCGGTAAAAAGAAATTCCCAGCTTCTCAAGCTGGTACAGATAATTATACCGGACATGTCTTTTACGGGCAAAATCCACTGCAGTCAGGAAAAAGAGTTGTGGATGGCTGCAGGCAATTGTAACCCGGTCCAGCCCGAACCAGAATACCGTAGATTTTCTTAGTGATTCCGGCCATGTTGAGCGGCTGTAAAGCCCGTCTAAGGCAGAGGCTGTCCGGTGAGGCACTTTTTTAATGTTCAACGGACGCAGCCAGGGCAGGAAGTCATCCCTGCCGTGCCAGAATATTTCCGCCTGGCTGAAAAAGGTCCTTATGGACAGAAAGGCCGGCCAGGCCAGAAGAAAATCCCCCAGAGCGCCTTTATGCGTCAATATAATGTTGTCAGAAGGAAGTTTTTTCATTAGAGAGTTCTTGAATGTGAGCGTTTGATCCATATGACTTATAAACCCGGGATGCTGGCATGTCCATTGAAAAGCCCTGCCCCTCCTGCGGGCATCCGGTTGCAGTATTTAGAAATCCTGTGCCCACTGTGGATATTATAATTCACTTTCCGCCCAGGGGCATCGTTTTGATAGAAAGGAAGAATCCGCCCCATGGCTGGGCTCTGCCGGGCGGGTTTGTGGATTACGGGGAGACGGTGGAAAGCGCTGCTGTCCGTGAAGCCCTGGAGGAAACAGGTCTCCAGGTAACCCTGACTGATCTAACAGGTGTTTATTCCCATCCCCGGCGTGATCCCAGGCAGCATACCATGAGCGTCGTGTTTGTGGCACACCCTTTGGCCGGACAGGAGCTGAGCCCCGGAGACGACGCCGGCAGAGCAGGCATTTTCGACCTGGACAACCTTCCGGAACTGGCCTTTGACCATAAAGAGATTCTGGCTGATTTCACCTGTAAACTGGATAGATTCAAGTGAGCCCGGTATGTATATCTGCATAGATCTTGGAGGAAGCAATATCCGGGGTACCTGGATGGACCGGGATGGCCGGTGCGGGGAGGTGCTGAACGTGCCCAGGCCCAGAGAGCTGGCAGGCACCAAAAAGGCCCTGGCTGGACTCATCCAGAATGTGATGCAGAAATCCCCGGGGGCTGTAAATAATATCGGCATCGCCAGTGCAGGGCCTTTGAACCTGGAACAGGGCATATACTTTACCCCGACCAACATGCCGGAACTCAAGGGGTTTGACCTGGCCGGATTCGTATCCGGGATTTTCGGCATCAGGCCCGTCCTGGAGAATGATGCCCAGGCCGCGGCCCTGGGGGAGATATTCAATGGCTGTCTGGCCGGGGAAAAGGATGCCCTGGTGTTTACCCTGGGCACAGGGCTGGGTTCAGGGGTCATAATGGACAGGAGGGTATGGCGTGGCAGGCTGGACGCAGGACCTGAGCTGGGACATGTCTATATGGGGCCTAACAGGGGGAAAAGGTGCGGCTGTGGACAGACAGGGTGCGCCGAGACCTGGCTCAACGCCGCTGCCCTGAAAGAAATGGCCGTGCAGAACGGCCTTTCCCTGGCCAGCCTGAAAGATCTGGATATTTATCTTGAGAAAAAGGATGAAAAGGCTCTTGTGACCATGCAGCAGTACGGCAGGAGGCTGGGGCTTTTTCTAAGCCAGATGGTCTCCATTTTCGGGATAAAAAATATCGGCCTGAGCGGGGGGCTGAGCAGGCTGGGACCCTGTTTTTCCGAGGTGGTGCCCCAAAGCATAAACTTCAGGCTGAAAACAAGGCCCTGGCTGATTCCAGACAGGATCGAACTGTCGCCGGACCCTCAAATGAGCGCACTGTGGGGTATGGGCTACCTGATGCAGCAGTGATTTTTTGCCTGCCTTTTTTCACGATACAGTTTTTTTGCAGGTAATTCCGACTTGCATTCAAGATGATCTTTATGCCCGTTGTCATCAAATATTTGACACCACAGAGATCACAGAGGTTCGCAGAGAAAAGCCCTCTTTGTCGTGACTCTGTGCCTCTCTGTGCCCTCTGCCTGCCCCTTTGAATTTCTTCCATTCAACCGGGGTGGTAAAATTCTTTTTCTGTGGGGCGGTTTTCCGAATTTAGAATGATATCCAGACTGTCTGGAGAAATCATATTGATTGCAATTTGGTATAACTATTCATCATCTGATAACATTGGTCAATAGTTACTTTGGCAGCAGAATTTTTTTGATTTGCTTTTTTATGGCGTATTGAGTTAGAATTTTCCCGACTTTGTTGATCACTACCAGTAACCACCGGCAACCAGTCTAAATTTTCCTTGAGGGCTTATGTATTCTCCACCTGATATATGTTTTGTGGCTTCTGAAATCTACCCTTTCTCCAAAACAGGAGGGCTTGCGGATGTACTGGGGGTGATGCCCCTGACTCTTCACAATATGGGCTACAACGTATGCGTAATTACACCGCTTTACGGCCGCATATCCACCAGCGCCTACAGCCCCAGGCTTGTTTACGAGGACCTGAATGTCGGGTATCCTTGGCCGGGGATCACCACCGATGTCCTGCAGGCGGAATTCAGGGGCATGCCTGTTTATTTCCTGGACAGAGGGGAGTACTTTGACCGCAGGTATTACTACTGCACATATAAAGGGGACTATTTCGACAACTGCGAGCGTTTCATATTTTTCTGCCGGGCGGCCATGTCCCTGATGAAGGCCTTCGGAAAAGCTCCCAGAATAATTCATGCACACGACTGGCATGCAGCCCTGGTTTCACCCTATCTTTATTACCAGCGCAGGACCGACCCGTACTGGAAGAATACCAGGTCCGTTTTCACCATTCACAACCTGGCTTTCCAGGGACGTTTTTCCGTGCGCCTCTTCTGGGACTGCGGTCTGCCGTATGATGCCTGGAGTATGGACGGTGTTGAGTTTTACGACTCATTCAACCTGCTCAAGGGCGGCATTTCCTACGCAGACAGGATCACTACGGTAAGTCCGTCCTATGCCGAGGAAATCCTGACTCCTGAATACGGCTGCGGCCTGGAAAGCGTCCTGCAGAAACGCAGTAAGGACCTTGTGGGGATTTTAAACGGTTCCGACTACGATGTATGGGACCCGTCCAAGGACAGGTATCTGGAGGCCGGCTATTCCTCCAGGGATCTTTACGGCAAGTACCTGTGCAAAAAAGAACTCCTGGAGACCCTCTGTTTGCCTGAAAGGCTCCTCTCCCGGCCCGTCCTGGGGTTTATCGGGAGGTTTCGCAGCCAGAAAGGCATTGATCTTCTAATCGAGCTTATGCCCGACCTGGTCCGCCAGGATGTGGGCATTGTGGTCCTGGGAGAAGGTGACGCCGAGTACGAGAACGAGCTCATGAACCTGGTGGAGGCTTACCCCGGGCACGTGGCTGGTATAGTGGGGTACACCGAGGAAATGGCCCACAAGATACAGGCCGGCACGGATATATTTCTCATGCCGTCCAGATATGAGCCATGCGGGCTGACCCAGATGTACAGCCTGCGCTACGGCACTCCCCCGGTGGCAACAGCAGTGGGTGGGTTGAAAGACACAATAATACCCTACCCCGAGGAAAATTCAACGGGCTTTGTATTCCCTGAACCCACGGCCAGATCCTTCTGGGGTGCGATTCAAAATGCCCTGGCCCTGTACCAGGATGCCGATGCCTGGAAAAAGATGGTTGTACGTGGAATGCACCAGGACTTCTCCTGGTCCAGATCCGCCCGTGAATACGCCCGGTTGTACCAGGAACTGGGAGATGGCACAGGAGAAATCTGATTTTTGTATTTCCTGGTTTCCAGGAGCATAATTGAGGCGTGTAAAAAGCATGCCCGGTGGAGGTTATAGTTATGAAAATGAAGGAGATAAGGGACCTGGCCAGGGAAAGATCCGTAAAACTGCCTTACGCGGTAAGCAAGGTACAGGCGGTTCGCCTGATACAGATTGCCGAGGGCAATTCAGACTGTTTCGCCAGGGTGGTGGAGGGTGAGTGTGACCAGCACGGCTGCCTTTTTTACCAGGAATGTCTGAAGCTTTCCCCTCAAGATTAGTTTTCATCCGGAAACGGTTCTTTTTCCTTTTGGCTGAGCCTGCCACGCGCCTCGCGTGGTTAATCTACACAATTATTCGTCAACGTATTAAGATACGCCTCCTCATAATTGCTTGATTTCCTTGCCAAAAGAAAAAATTCCTCGTTTCCGGAAAGAAAACCACCAATTTCAGCATCCGGAAATAAAGAATTTCCGGATGGAAACAAGACTAACTTATGTCTCTTGTTCTGTATACTCCAGGGGATCCCAACGGCCTTGGCCCGGAACTGCTCATGCTTGCAGACTTAGACAGGTTTGTCCGGGATCACGCTCTGCTTGTCATTGGTCCGGAAAAAGCCCTGGAACATCACTGCAGGCAGATGGATGCACAGAAGTTCTGGAAGAGGATTGACTCCCTGGACCGGGACAGGCTTGATAAACCCGGGATTTATCTTTTTGAGCCTGAAGGGCTGAAGGATTTTGAGCCTGCCCCGGGAAAAGAGGATGTCCAGGGCGGTTTTGCTGCCGGTGTTTCCCTGAGCACCGCCTGTGAATTTTTAAAGTACAACCAGAACGTTGTGCTGACCACCGGTCCCTTGAACAAAAATCTTCTACAGGAGGCCGGGTTCGACTTTCCCGGTCATACCGAATTTCTGGCCCACCAGTTCGGCATGGCCCAGGACCAGGTCTGCATGCACCTGTGCGGAGACAGGCTGCGGGTAAGCCTGGTCACAACCCACCCCCCACTGCACCTGGTCCCGGAGCTTGTCACCCAGAAAAAAATACTGCGCTGCCTGCGCCTGACCCACGCCTTCATGGTCCGGCTGGGTGAGGGGCACAAGCCCCTGGCGGTGTGCGGCCTGAACCCTCATGCCGGGGAGGGCGGCAAGACAGGTACTGAAGAGACGGAAACCGTCATTCCGGCAATAGAACAGGCCAGAAGCGAAAAAATTAATGTTCAGGGCCCCTTTCCTGCGGATACGGTTTTTTACCGGGCCTGGAATAACGAGTTTTCCGCCGTGCTGGCCATGTATCATGACCAGGGGCTGGCTCCCCTGAAGCTTGTGGAGTTCGGCCGGTGCGCAAATGTCACCCTGGGGCTGCCGGTGGTCCGGACTTCAGTGGACCACGGCACCGGGTTTGAGCTTGTCGGCACTGGCCGGGCCAGTCCCCGCAGCCTGGAAAAGGCGCTGGATCTGGCCCTGCGCCTGGCCCCGGAAGATGGGGTGTAGTCAG
>NZ_QYZY01000212.1:0-10864 GCF_003838035.1 Desulfonatronospira sp. MSAO_Bac3
ATTGTTATTTTTGGATATTTATTATAATGGAGGAAGGCCGTATGAGCCTGGAACTTAAAAAAATCATAGACCAGATCAGCAAGGACAAGGGCATTGACAGGGACATGCTGGTGGATACCCTGGAAGAGGCCGTACGCTCGTCGGTCTACAAGAAGTACGGAAGCAACCTGGATATCGAGGTCAACTTCAACGAGGACAACGGGGAGATAGAGGTTTACCAGTTCAAGGTGGTGGTGGACGAGATTGGAGACCCCAACAACGAGATACTGCTGGAAGACGCCAAAGCACATGATCCCAATGTCCAGCTCGAGGACGAACTGGGCTTTACCCTGAATGTCAAGGACCTGGGCCGCATCGCTGCCCAGTCCGCCAAGCAGGTCCTCATGCAGAAGATGCGCGATGCCGAACAGGAAATCATCTACGAGGAATACAAGGACCGCATAGGCGAGATCATAAGCGGCATCATCCAGCGCCGGGACCGGGCCGGCTGGATTATAAACCTGGGCCGCACCGAGGCCCTGCTTCCCAGGGATGAGCAGATCCCCAAAGAAAGATTTCACCGGGGAGACCGGGTGGAGGCCTATATCATCGATGTTCGCCGCGAAAGCAGGACTCCACAGATTATCGTCTCCAGATCCCACCCGGAATATCTCATCAGCCTTTTCAAGCGGGAGGTCCCGGAAATATCCGATGGAACCATCAAAATCATGAACGTGGTCCGGGACCCCGGCAAGAGGGCCAAGGTGGGGGTAATGACCAAGGATATGGACGTGGACCCGGTGGGCGCATGCGTGGGAGTCAAGGGCTCGCGCATCCACAACATAGTCCAGGAACTCAAGGGCGAGCGCATAGACATCGTCATCTGGAGCCCGGACATCGCCACTTACGCGGCCAACGCCCTGTCTCCGGCCCGAATCACCAGGATCACCGTGGACGAGGATGAAAAATCCCTGGAGGTGGTTGTCCCTGACGATCAGCTTACCCCGGCCATCGGGCAGAAAGGCCAGAACGTCAAGCTGGCCTCCAGCCTGCTGGGATGGAAAATCGACGTGTACACAGAATCCAGGTACAATGAAGTTTATGAGCACCACCAGGTGATGGAGCAGCTGGCCAGTGCCGCCGGCATCTCCATAAGCGAATTCAACCGGGAGGGCTTCGACAGCCTGGACAGCCTGGTCCAGTCCACGGACGAGGAATTAAAACAGAAGCTGGACTTAAGCGATGAAAACCTGGAAAGCCTGAAAGGAGCCATAAACTTCCTTGGCCCTCAAAAATTGAATTTGACAGGAGAAGAACCCCTTCTCCAGGAAAAGAAACCGGAGCAAAATGATCAAGAATAACCCCCTGCCGGACCAGGACATGGCCGGGACAAAGCATGTTCCAGTGCGTACCTGCGTTGTCTGCCGCGATAGAAAACCCAAGGCAGACCTTGAGCGTTATGTCTGCCCCGCCAATCCGGAACAGGGACTTCAGCCGGATCCAGGAAAGAAAATGCCTGGACGGGGATTTTACACCTGCAAGAGCCCGGAATGCGCAGGCAAATTAGCCAGATTCAGGGGCTGGAGGCATAAGTGCAAGAGAGGGAAGGACAATGACCACTAAAATGAGAGTAAGAGATGTATCCCAGGAACTGGGGATTTCCAACAAGGAACTGATCGGGCTCCTGCGAGAGCTGAACATCCCTGTCAAAAGCCATATGAGCGGACTTACAGAAGAACAGGTGGATCTTGTGCGTGATCGCCACAAGAGCGCAGCACAGGAGGGTGTCTCCCAGAGCAGGGCCAAGAGCGGAGTCATTGTCAGAAGAAGGAAAAAGCCTGCGCCTGAGCCTGCACCTGAACCGGAAGCAGAGGAAGCAGAAGCAGTGACACAGGATACTGTTGCCGCACCTGAAAAACCTGTGGATGCAAAAGCTCCAGAGGAACACCTGCAGCAAACCCCGGCCCGGGAACCGGCCGCAGAAGACGGGGATCAGGTCCAGAAACAGGAGGTCACGCAGGAACCTGATGCAGCCGACCAGCATAAGCAGGAGGCAGCACCTGAGGAAGCCCGGGACAAAGAAGCCAGACGTGACCGGCCGCCCAGAAAAGGGGCCAGAAAAAAGAAAGCCCCCCCGGAAGAACCCAAGGTAAAGGTCATTTCCAGGCCCGAGCCTGAAGCCGAGCCCAGGACAACGGTAACTCCCGAACCTGCAAAGCCTGAAGTCACGGAACCTGCACCGGATAAGGCTGCCCCCCCCGCAGCCCCTGCAGCTGATGACGACTCCAAGGACGGCAAGAAGAAACGCAGGAAGAAAAAGGACAAAAAAGACAAGCGGGTTGTGGAATTTGACAGCCTGCAGCAGGAAGGCGTTGATCAACGACAGGCCAAAACCGGATTCAAAAAGCAAAAAACTTCTCCTGTAGCAGACAGGACCGGCGGCAAGGCAAGGCCCGGCCGCGGCAGAAAACCCAGGCCCGAGCCCAAAGTCCAGGAGACGGTGCAGCCCACCAGGGCGGCCAAGAAGAAAATCCGCATCGACGAGGCCATCAGGGTCTCTGACCTGGCCAAGCAGATGGGCATCAAGGCCCAGGATCTCATAAAGACCCTGCTGGGACTGGGCATTATGGCCACCATCAACCAGTCCATAGACCTGGAGACGGCCTCAATTGTCGCTGCAGAACACGGCTACGAGGTAGAGAAAACCGGTTTTTCCGAAGATGAATTCATTATCCCCAGAGAAGCGGACAAGCCCGAGGATCTCCTGCCCAGGCCCCCGGTGGTGACCATCATGGGCCACGTGGACCACGGCAAAACCTCGCTTCTGGACTCCATACGCAAATCCAAGATTACTTCCGGAGAAGCCGGAGGGATCACTCAGCATATCGGGGCCTACTACGTGGGGTCCGACCGGGGAGACATTGTCTTTCTGGACACTCCCGGACACGAGGCCTTTACTGCCATGCGGGCCAGAGGAGCCCAGGTCACGGACATAGTCATCCTGGTGGTGGCGGCAGATGACGGGGTCATGGACCAGACCCGGGAAGCTGTGAACCACTCCAAGGCCGCCGGGGTCCCCATCGTGGTTGCGGTAAACAAGATAGACAAGGAAGGCGCTGATCCGGACCGGGTCAAAAGAGAACTGTCCGAACTGGGCCTTGTTCCCGAAGACTGGGGGGGAGACACCATCTATACCCATGTCTCGGCCAAGCAGGGCACCGGCATAGATGAGATCCTGGAAATGGTCCTTCTTCAGGCTGAAGTCCTGGAGCTGCATGCCAACCCCAACAAGTATGCAGTGGGTCATATCGTGGAGGCCAGGCTGGACAAGGGCCGCGGCGCAGTGGGTACAGTGCTGGTACAGGGCGGCACCCTGAAACACGGAGACGCCTTTGTCTGCGGCCTGTATCATGGCAAAGTCAGGGCCATGTTTAATGACAAGGGCAAGAAAATCGACCAGGCCGGTCCGGCGGTACCTGTGGAAATCCAGGGCCTGGAAGGGGTACCCGAGGCCGGGGACGAATTCGTAGTGGTCCAGGACGAAAAGGTGGCCAGACGCATCGCTGAAGCCAGACAGACCAAACAGAGGGACAAGGACCTGGCCAAAGAATCCAAGATAACCCTGGAGAGCTTTCTGGCTTCCAAGGCGGAAGGCGAGACGCATCAGCTCAACCTGGTGGTCAAGGCGGACGTGCAGGGCTCTCTGGAAGCCATTACCGAAGCCCTGAACAAGCAGTCCACCAGCGTTGTAAAGATAAACATCATCCACGGCGGCGCAGGGTCCATCTCCGAGTCGGACATCATGCTGGCTTCGGCCTCCTCGGCCATCGTCATCGGTTTCAATGTCCGCCCGACTCCCAGGGTCAAGGAAGTAGCCGAAAGGGAAAGCGTGGAAATACGCTTTTACGATATCATCTACAACCTGGTAAACGACATCAGGGACGCCATGGCCGGCATGCTGGACCCCATCATCAAGGAGGAATATCTGGGCCAGGCCCAGGTGCTGCAGACCTTCAGCGTGCCCAGAGTGGGCATGGTAGCCGGATGCATGGTCATGGACGGCAAGCTCATACGCAACGGCAAGGCCCGCCTGGTGCGCGATGGCGTGGTGGTCTACACCGGCAACTTAAGTTCCCTCAAAAGATTCAAGGAAGACGTCAAGGATGTGACCAAGGGCTACGAGTGCGGAGTTGGCCTGGAGAAATTCAATGACATCAAAGTTGGGGATATCATCGAGGCCTACCAGGAGCGTGAGGAAAAGGCCACGCTTTGAGTCATAGAACGGAAGTCAGAGGTCAGCGGGCAGAAGTCAGTGGGCAGGGGGCAGTATAATGATGGTTGGAACACTTTATATAAATATCCGCCTGCACGGAATAACTTCGCTCAAGGCCAAACGCAAAATCAGCAGCAGCCTGAAGCAGAAACTCAAAAACAAGTTCAACCTGGCCGTGGCTGAAATAGGCTCGGAAAACAGCCTGGACCACCTGGAAATAGCCATGGTCACCCTGGCCAACGACAAGCTCCGGGTTGAGGAAATACTGAACAAGGCCCTGCAGATGGTGGAAGCAATGTCCACTGACGATCTGCAGGAAGTGAAAATAGAGGTTTTTTAAATAGCTATGCAGCCTGCAACATCAAGACGGGCCACACGGATGGCCGACAGCATCATGCGCGAACTGGGCAGGATCATTGTGGAGGAAGCCCGGGATCCGCGCCTGAACCTGGTGACCATCACCGGGGTGCTCATGAACAAAGACCTGAGCATTGCCCGGGTCATGTACACCCATATCCAGGGCCCCTCCCCGGAACTGGAAAAGGCCCTGGGAAGCGCCCGGGGGTTTTTAAGGTCCAGCCTGGGCCAGAATCTTAAAATGCGCTACGTCCCGGAACTCAGGTTCGAGTGGGATACATATCTGCAGGAGATGGTGTATGATTCCCGTTCCCAGTGAACTCACCCGGGCACTTAAAACCGGGGACAATTTTCTTGTAACCTCGCATGTAAAGCCGGACGGTGATTCCATAGGCTCCATGTCTGCAGCCGGGCATATACTCAAAAGCCTGGGCAAAAAATTTGTTCTGTACAACGAAAGCGGTCTGCCGGGAAAATACACCTGGCTGGACCTGCCGGCAAAAATACATAACAGGCCGCCGGACAACAATTTTGACTGGATTGTGGTCCTGGACAGCGCTTCTCCGGAACGTCCGGGCGAATACATTGCCGACAGGATCAACCAAGTGCCCACTATAAATATCGACCATCACCCGGACAATCCGGACTTTGGGTCCATCAACTGGGTGGACCCGGGGTTCTCCTCTGTGGGGGAAATGATGTCCCTGGTGGCCAGGCAACTGGACCTGGAACTAAAAGGTCCCCTGGCCCACGGCATTTATCTGGCCATTGTCTCGGACACAGGATTTTTCAGCTTCGGCAACACAACACCCGGTGTCCTGGAGGTGACCGCCCAGATGGTCCGTCAGGGCCTGGATCCCGGGCAGATCAATCCCCTCATCACCAACCAGTGGTCAGTGGGCAGAATCCGTCTGCACGGCCTGGCCCTGCAGCGCTCGGAATTCGTTGACAACGGGCGTATCGGCATCATCTGCATCACTAAGGACATGCTCAAAAACACCGGTACCGGACCAGAGGACTGCGAGGGCCTGGTCAACATGCTCCTCAAGGTCAGCGGAGTAAAGGTGGCCTGTACCCTGCGCGAGGATGACGAAGGTGGTGTCAAGATGAGCCTGCGCAGTGCCGGACAAGACGATGTAAGCAGGATTGCATCGCATCTGGGTGGTGGAGGACACAAAAACGCCTCCGGGGGCATAATCAATGCACCCTTGCAGGAGGCCCGTGAAATGGTTATCGCCGGTGCCCGCAGGTCTATACAATGAGCCCGGGTCCCAGGTCCTCCAAGGCCTTTCATCCAGACGGAGTCATGGTCCTGAACAAGCCGGAGGGTCCTACTTCCACTGCCTGTCTGAACAAAATAAAATCGCGCTTCAAGCTGAAAAAGCTGGGCCACGCCGGCACCCTGGATCCCATGGCCAGGGGTGTACTGGTGGCTTTGCTTGGACAGGCCACCAAACTGGCTCCCTACATCACTGAAGGCCGCAAGACGTACTGGGGGGTTATCCGCCTGGGAGTCAGCACAGATACATACGATATGCAGGGAACCGTGCTGGAGGAAAAGGACTGTTCCGAGGTTTCCCCGGAGACTATAGAGCGGGAAATAAAGTCCTGGGAAGACCTCAAAGAACAGCCTGTACCAGCGGTATCTGCAGCCAAGCACCAGGGAAAACCATTTTATGCCCTGGCCAGGGCTGGACAAGAGGTCCCCTGCAAGACTAAAGAAATAGATATTTACCAGGCCCAGGTTCTAAATATAGAACCGCCCCTGGTGGAATTCCGGATAACCTGCTCCGCAGGCACCTATGTACGGTCCCTGGCCCACAGCCTGGGGATGCGCGTGGGATGCTGCGCGGCTCTGGCAGAGCTTGTCCGGGAAAAAAGCCATCCCTTTTCCCTGGACCAGGCCGTGGACCTGGACACCCTCATGGAAGCAAGGGATCTAAACGAACACCTGCTGCCCATCCCCCGGGCCATGTCTCACTGGGAGCATGTCAGGCTGGACCCTGAGCAGGAAGCGTTCGTGCGCAACGGCCGCCCCATTGAAGCAAGAAATGCGCCCCGGACAGTTGATGGACAGCATCCAAGGGCACTTCTTCTTTCCATGGACGGCTCTTCGCTGGCCCTGGCCGAGGCCCGGAAAACGGATGGCCGGTTGATGTGGTCCATAATCAGGGGATTGTGGACTTGATTCTTTATTATTCAATTCAAGGAGGATACAGCTGTGGTCATGGAACCCAAGGACAAATCCAAGATTATTGAGGAATTTAAACAGCACGAAAACGACACTGGTTCGCCTGAAGTCCAGGTCGCTCTGCTTACTGAACGTATCAAGTATCTCACGGAACACTTCAAGACCCACAAGAAGGATTTTCATTCCCGTACAGGTCTTTTGAAGCTGGTGGGCAAAAGAAGAAAGCTGCTTACTTACCTCAAGGAAAAAAATGTAGAGCGTTACCGACAGCTTATTTCCAGGCTGGGACTCAGGAAATAATCCCGGCAAACCCCGGTTTTCGGTGCGTCAGTGTATACAGGCATCCCGGCGTATAAAATTAAAGTACCGGCAACAATACATAGACGCACCGTAAACCCGACAGCCATGCTAAGGCAGAGCCGGACACGAGGCATCTGCTGAAATGCAAATACTTACATAAGGATAGATAAAAATTATGCTGAAAGAATTTAATAGTACCAAGATCACCTCTGTTGCCGGCGACTGCAAGATTAATTTCGAAACCGGCAAAATGGCCAACCAGGCCCACGGCTCGGTTCTTGTGCAGAGCGGAGATACAGTGGTCCTGGTTACTGCAGTCACCCAGCCCATGGAGAACAACCCCGGATTTTTTCCGTTGACGGTCAATTACCAGGAAATGTCCTACGCTGCCGGCAAGATACCAGGAAGCTATTTCCGCCGGGAAATCGGCAGGCCAAGCGAACGTGAGACCCTGGTTTCCAGGCTCATTGACCGCTCCATAAGGCCGCTTTTTCCGGAAACATTCTCTGACGAAGTCCAGGTCATGGCCACGGTGCTTTCGGCAGACCCGGTGAATGATCCGGACATACTGGCCATCAGCGGCGCTTCGGCCGCCCTGCACATGTCCAAGATCCCGTTTATGGGCCCCCTGGCCGGAGCCCGGGTGGGTTATATAGATGACGAATTCATTTTGAACCCCAGCCTCAAGCTCCTGGACCAGAGCGATCTAAGCCTCATGGTGGCTTCCACCCGCAACGGGGTGGTCATGGTTGAGGGGGTTGCCGACTTTGTGCCTGAAGACATCGTGGCCCGAGCCATAGACTGGGCCGGGCAGCAGGTGATACCCATCCTGGACAGCCAGGAGGAACTGCGCAGCCAGTGCGGCCGGGAAAAAATGGAAATTCCGGCAGAGCCGGAAAGAGACCTTGAGCTTGAAGAGATGGTCAAAGAAATGGCCGCCGACGACCTGGCCCGGGCTCTGGAAACCCAGGGGAAAATGGCCAGAAAGGATGCCACATCAGTGGTCAAGGATCGTGTGCAGGCCTCTTTGCAGGAAAAATTGGGCCTGGAATCACAGAGGCTGGAAAAGTTCGAAGATATTTTCAAAGACCTGAAGAAAAAAATCATACGCGCTAAAATCAGCACGGAAAAGATCCGCATCGATGGACGGGATTTAAGGACCGTCCGTCCGCTGAGCATCGAAGTGGGGCTTTTGCCCCGGACACATGGTTCGGCCTTGTTCACCCGGGGTGAAACCACTGCCCTGACCATAGCCACCCTGGGCAGTTCCACCGACATCCAGCACATCGAGACCCTGGCCGGAGACAGCAGCAAGAGCTTCATGCTGCACTACAATTTCCCTCCATACAGTGTGGGCGAGGTAAAGTTCCTGCGCGGTCCTTCCAGGCGGGAAATCGGACACGGAGTCCTGGCCGAACGGGCCATTCAGCCCGTGCTGCCATCTTCCGAAGATTTTCCCTTCACCATTCGCCTGGTATCGGAAATCATGGACAGCAACGGTTCATCATCCATGGCCACGGTATGCGGAGGAACCCTGGCCCTGATGGATGCCGGTGTACCTGTAAAGGAGCCTGTGGCCGGAGTAGCCATGGGACTTATCCGGGAAAAAGACGAATACATTGTCTTGACAGACATCCTGGGTACCGAAGACCAACTGGGAGATATGGACTTCAAGGTGGCCGGCTCTTATGACGGCATTACTGCTGTACAGATGGACATCAAGATCTCGGGAATTTCCGGGGAAATCATGCATCAGGCCCTGGATCAGGCCCTGGAAGCACGCAGGCACATCCTGGACCAGATGAAGCAGGTGATAGACAAGCCCAGAAAAGAGCTCTCTCCTTTTGCTCCCAAAATGGAAGTCATCCAGGTGGACACCAACAAGATAAAGGACGTCATAGGCCCTTCAGGCAAGCACATAAAGGCCATAACTGCGGAAACCGGATCTTCCATAGACATCGAGGATTCCGGCAAGATATCCATCTTCGCCCCGTCGGAAGAAATTCTGCAGAAGACCAAGGAAATGATCCTTTTTTACAACCAGAAGCCCGAACTGGGCAGAGATTACGAAGGCGTAGTCACCAGGCTTCTGGATTTCGGGGCAGTGGTGGAGATCCTGCCCGGACTGGACGGACTGGTGCATATATCCCAGCTGGATACCGGGAGAGTGGAACAGGTCTCTGACGTGGTCAATATCGGGGACAAGATCAAGGTCAAGGTCATCGAGATCGATGACCGGGGCAAGGTGCGCCTGAGCCGCATGGCCGTACTCATGGAAGAGCAGGGCAAGACCTTTGACCTGTCTTCAGCTTCCAGGCCCGGACCCAAAAAAGGCGGCGGTGGCGGCCGTTCCGGCGGACCTCCCAGAGGCGGAGGCGGACGCAGGTAAACAGAAAGATTAAGGGAATTGGGAATCAGGGAATTAAGGGATTAAGGGATTAAGGGATTGGGGGATTGAGGGATTATATACAGGATGAAAGTACGCCGTTAATATAAGGCCCAGCAACTTTTTACCCAGATCGAGTCAAACTCAAAATGGGTAAAAAGTTGTTTTATCCCTGATTGGCAGGAGTGAACTGGAAACGCATGTGCCTGAAAAAACCGGTATTGAAAAAATCCCGGTCCTCGGCCAGGGGCAGGCTGTGCATCTTTTGGGGCAGCTTTTGCACCCAGTTCCTGGCTGCCTGGTCCCTGGCCAGCATGAGCGCCCCTTTCAGGGCAGTGTTGCCCGCCACCCTGCACTTTTGAAAAGCTCCCCTGGGCAGAAATCCCAGTTCCTCCAGGTCCTTAAGTCTGAAATGCTCTCCCAGTGCCCCGGCCATGTATATCCGGGGCACCTGGTCCATGGACATGGAGGTCTTCTCCAGGAGATATTCCAGGCCCAGGGTAAAGGCAGCCTTGACCTTGAGCATTTCTTCCACGTCCCTGCCCCCCAGAAAAAAGCTGTCTCCCAGGAGCACCCTGTTGTCCTGTACCTGTATCTTCTCTGCCAGCCTGGTGTCAGGTCGCTTGAAACCGCCATGGATATCCATGCATCCAAGCCTGAGCAACAGGCTGGCCAGGGACAGGTAGCCGCTGCCTGAAACCAGGCCGTTCCAGTCTGCAATGTCCGGCCTGATTCCTTTCTGGGTAAAGTCAAATCCCGAGGCTACACCGTCGCCGAAGGCACTGCCGAATCTGAGCCCCACTCCTTCCAGGGCCGGGCCCAGGGCCACACTGGTGCAGAAGTACTTGTCCGGGCCAAACCCCAGCACCATTTCCCCGTTGGTGCCCAGATCAAAAAACAAAAATGGAAAAGTTGCCTTTTCCTGGAGAATAAGGCAGGTAAGACCGCTGGATATATCTGCTCCCACAAAGGGCGAGATAAGGGGGGGGATAAAAACCCTCTGCCTGATTCCCGGCAGGGTAAAAAAGTCTCCGGCCGGGCCGCCCAGACGGTATGGATGACTGGCCAGCCCGGAAATATCCAGGCCCAGCAGCAGGTGGATCATGGCCGGATTGCCCGTGACTGCAGCCGGGATGCTGTCAGGGGAAAGCTCGAGAATTCTTTGGACCTCTTCCAGCAGAAGATCCTGCAGCTGCTGGAAGTGTTCCCGGCTTTCCTGGGCATAAGCCAGCCTGGACATGACTTCGCTGCCGGCTCCCATCTGGGGATTTAATACAGTACCTGTGCTTGGACCGCACCGGTCATGGGCAAATCCCCATTTAATGCTGGTAGTGCCCAGGTCCACCCCGGCTGCAACAGGAGCGGCACGGCTCTGCCA
>NZ_QYZY01000020.1:0-19576 GCF_003838035.1 Desulfonatronospira sp. MSAO_Bac3
CCGGAATCAATAAGTTCTGCTGTAGCCTGGGCAGCCTCGTCGCATAAGCCTTTGTCGTTGCGCACCAGAAGTTCCATCTTCCTGCCGTCAATTCCGCCCCGGGCGTTAATTTCTTCCACAGCCAGCCTGGCTCCGTTTCGCCCATTCACCCCAAGGTCGGAATAAGGCCCTGTTAGAGGACCTGCAAAACCAACTACCACCGGTGAACGGTTCAAGATTATTACAGCTGAGGCCAAACTAACCAGCAAAAAGGCAAGCGCCAGATACTTCAATATCCTGGGCATTTTCTATTCCTTGTGATTTGTTGGTGAACAATATATATTTATCACGTAAGCATTCAGGGGGGCTTCAGTGGTAGTTTCTGGCACTCAAGCCTGGGGACTGTCCCCGCTATGTAATATCTGTGCAGGTTCACAAAACTTCGCGTCTGTAATTTTTTTGTATTTGTACGGAAAAGGTGTCGCGGGGACTGTCCCCGGGCAGATCGGGGACTGTCCCCGGGCAGATTGCGGTACCACCTGAAAGTTTACTTTATCACCATATTCACCGGGATTCAAGAACTGTGGTGCACAAGCAGTCACTTTTATCCAAAGCAGCAAACAGCAAATCTTCGATAAGGAGCAGACCATGAGCGGTTTTTCCGGGGAAAAACTCGTAAACAGCATCAAGACGGCTGTCCTGGACAGGCAGAAGAAGCTGCAGGAAAACATGCCTGAAATTGAAAGAAATCTTTATCATTATGCCGGGAAAATGGGTATCAAACCGGAAGATATCCAAAGAACCAGGGACAGGATAAAGGACAGAATCCACAAGGCCCGCAAAAAAGATTAGGGCTGTTTGCAACCCCCTGCCGTCATACGTGGAACACTATGATAATTTATTCCTCCAGAGAGCTAAGAGAAAATTTTCACCAGCTCGGCCCTGGTGATGCCTGTGTTGGACATTTGAGTTTTTCACCCGGTGAGGAGTACAAGGTCGTGGACCTGATGCACCGGGGGATAAATTTTTATCCTTCTTTACTGTCGGCTTTTCTCAGCCGTTCCAAAGTACTGCAGGCCGAAGTTCTGTCTCAGTTCATGCTGCCGGACACTTTCGTAGCTTATCGCAGCATTGACCTCTGCCGCAACCAGGCCGCATATACCCGGTACGGATCTGTAGTCAGCAAGAGAGACCGCAAGCACCTCGGCATGGGAGTCGGGCGCTGGTCATCCCTGGAAGAACTGCAGCGGTTAGACTCTCTGGGCGCTCTGCCCTTTCCCCTGGTTATCCAGCCTTTTCTGGAAGAAGCCAGGGATTTCAGAGTAGTCATCATCGATGACCATGCCGAGGCCTATGAACGTATAAATCCTTACAGCTACCGCAAAAACCTGGCTCAGTGCGGTACTGCAAGTCCGGTGCACATGGATTCAACACTGCTGGCATTTTGCACCAACGTCATGCAGCGCGGCGATTTTCCATATGCCCTGCTGGACATTCTGCAAAGCCCTGCAGGAGATCTTTATCTGGCGGAAATAAGCCTCATGGGAGGACTGTCAGGTTCCTCCATCGGACACGAAGGTTTCCTCCAGCGAAAAAAGCTTTTGCAGGAAAAATTCTGCCGCCGGTTTGAAGGGCAGTAATTCTTTCTTGCGCATCCAGGGTTTTAAGGTTTAAACACCTTTTTTTATTGTATGACGAACCCTAACCATATACCCCGTGTGAGAACTCCATGATTGCAATACTCAACTACAGGGCCGGCAACCTGACCAGTGTAAAAAGAGCTCTGGACCATGAGGGCATCCCCTGCCGTATTACCGACGATGCCCAGACTCTTGCCCAGTCCCAGGGAATAATCTTTCCTGGAGTGGGTGCAGCAGGATCAGCCATGAACAACCTGCGCGAAACCGGTCTGGACAACACCCTGAAAGATCTCATATCCATGGGAAAGCCCATGCTGGGCATCTGTCTGGGCTGCCAGATCATCCTGGATAAAAGCATGGAAAACAGCGCTACCACTCTGTCCATACTGGAAGGCAGCTGCCTGCGCTTTGATAATGAACTCATAGATGAACACGGCGACCCCATAAACATTCCCCATATGGGCTGGAACAGCGTTAACCTTGTCCAGGAGTGCGAACTTTTCCGGGATGTCCCGCAGGAAGCTGAGTTTTACTTCGTGCACAGTTACTACCCTACGCCCAGAAAGGACCTGGTAATAGGCCTTACCAACTACGGCCTTGATTTCTGTTCTGTTTTCGGGAGGCCGGGACTCTGGGCCATGCAGTTCCACCCGGAAAAAAGCGGCCGGCCCGGACTGAAAATCCTGAACAATTTTTACAGGTACTGCAGAACCACTTGAAAAAAAAGCTGTTCTCTAAAGCAGCTGACGCATACAATTTGAGGAAAACCATGCTTAGCAAAAGAATCATTCCCTGCCTGGACGTCCGCGACGGCAAGCTCACCAAGGGCATAAAATTCAAGGGCAATGTGGAGATCGGCGACCCGGTGGAAACGGCAAGACTTTATTATGAACAGGGTGCCGACGAGATAGTTTTTTATGACATAACCGCTTCTGCCGAAGCCAGGGGCATCATGCTGCAGGTGGTGGAAAAAGTGGCTGAAACCATTTTCATACCTTTTTCCGTGGGAGGCGGCATTTCCAGCCTGGAGGACATGCGGGCCGCCCTGCTGGCCGGAGCCGAAAAGGTCTCTGTAAATTCCGCTGCCATAAAAAATCCTGCAATCATCTCCGAGGGTGCAGAAGCCTTTGGTTCCCAGTGCATAGTGGTGGGCATGGATGTCCTGCGGGTGGAAAAAAGCACGGATTGCCCCTCCGGGTACGAAATGGTTATCCACGGGGGGCGCAAGCGCATGAACATAGATGCCCTGTGGTGGGCCAGAGAAGTGGAAAGACTAGGTGCGGGAGAGATATGCCTGAACTCCATAGACGCCGACGGCACCAAGGACGGCTACGAACTGGACCTGACCAGGCTCATAGCCCGGAACGTGCGCATTCCTGTAATCGCCTCAGGCGGAGCGGGCAACCCGGAGCATATGACCCGGGCAGTGACCGAAGGCAGGGCGTCTGCTGCGCTCATCGCCTCCATAGTACATTACGGGGAATATACCATCCCCGGTATAAAAGACTCAATGTATCAGGCAGGGGTAAAGGTCCGCAGGACCTGGTAAGCCCGGGGACAGGTGTTTATCAGGCCTGGTAGGTTCCGCTGCGGCCGCCGCTTTTGTGCACTAAGCGGCAGTCCTCGATGACTATGTCCCGCTGCACCGCCTTGCACATGTCGTATATGGTCATGCAGGCGGTCTGGGCGGCCACCAGGGCCTCCATTTCCACCCCGGTAGCAGCTGTGGTGCGGGCTTCCGCCTCCACCACTATCCGGTTTTCATCCTGCTGTACGTCAAAGCGCACATCTACATAACTGAGAAAAAGGGGATGGCAGAGGGGGATCAGTTCTCCGGTTTTCTTGGCTGCCATAATGCCGGCCAGCTTGGCCGTAACCAGCACGTCCCCCTTGGGCAGTGCCTGTTTCATTAGCATATGCATGGTTGAAGAGGCCAGTCTGACCACGCTTCTGACTACAGCCTTTCTGCCGGTCTCCTGCTTGGAGCCCACATCAACCATTCCTACATGGCCCTGTTTGTCCACGTGCGTAAGTTCATCACCCATAACCTGCCCTACTCACCCATTACTTTTTTAAAGAATCGCTTGACCTTGTGCCCGGCCTTTTCCTTTTCCAGATTTTCAAACTCCTGCAGCAGCTCTTCCTGTCTTTTGCTCAGCTTGGTAGGAGTCTTGACCTGGACCTGGACCAGAAGGTCGCCGCGCTGGGTTCCGCCGGGATACGGCAGACCCATCCCGCTTAGTTGAAAAACCTTTCCGCTCTGGGTACCTTTGGGGATCTCCATGGAAATGGGCTCATCCAGGGTCGGCACTTCCACCTTGCCCCCAAGGGCAGCCTGGACAAAGGTGATGTCCACCTGGGTGACCAGGTCCTGGCCCTGCCTCTTGAAAGTGTCGTCCTCTTCCACAAAAATGACTACATACAGATCTCCGGCAGGACCTCCGTGCTCGCCGGGCTCGCCTTCGCCGCGCAGCCTCAGGCGGCTGCCGTTATCCACTCCTGCGGGCACCCGGACCTTGATATGTTTGTTGACCTGGATGACCCCCAGACCTTTGCATTTTTTACAGGGGTTGGTAATGAGCATTCCCTGGCCCTGACAAACCGCGCAGGGCATGGCCACCCGGAAAAATCCCTGGGTGCGGTGTACCTGGCCGCTGCCTCCGCAATGCTTGCATGTCTCGGCGGAATGCCCCGGCTCAGAACCCTGGCCGGTGCAGCGATCGCACTTTTCTCTCTTGGGCAGTTCCAGGTCCACTTCAGTGCCCTTGGCTGCCTCGCGGAAAGAGACAGTCAGGTTGTAACGAAGATCAGCACCTGCTCTGGCCCTTGGACCGGAACGGCGTCCACCGAAACCGAAAAAATCCCCGAATATATCGGAAAAGGAATCAAAAATGTCGTCAGTGCTCCTGAACCCATGAAAACCGTTGCCTTCCATGCCGGCATGACCCAGGTGGTCATATCTCTGACGCTTTTCCGGGTCGCTTAATACCTCGTAGGCTTCAGATGCGTCCTTGAACATGGTTTCAGCCTCAGGATCATCCGGGTTGCGGTCAGGATGGTACTTGAAAGCCATCTTGCGGTAAGCCTTTTTAATCTCTTCCTGACTTGCTTCCCGGGAGACCCCCAGCACCTCGTAATAATCCCTCTTTTCAGCCATGCCTAATCCACCTTGATTCCGGCTTTATGAATGGATTTGGATGGGATGACCTTGCCGGCAGCAATCTCCCTCAAGCTGGTGACCACATCCTTGTTTTTGCTTTCCACGAGAGGTTTATACCCCTCCCGGTACTGCTGAATCCTTCTGACCGACATCTGCACCAGCAAAAAACGGTTGTTAACCTTTTCCAGACAATCTTCTACAGTTATTCTGGCCATAGCCTACCTCTCAATTTATATAAAAAACTAAAAATACCGTTGTAGACCTGATTCCTTGAAAACAAGCCTCTTCAGGACCCAGAAAAAATAACCCGGCCCCATCGACAAAAACGAATATAAGTAACTGCAAAAGGGCTCCCGGGTCAAGAACAAAATCTCGCATTTTGTGCATTGCCCGCATGCAGACTTTATATTATTAGGCCCGGAATTGAAGCTGTCAATTGTTTCCGCTGGAACAAAACGCTGTCTATGGGAATTAAAAAAAATCTCAACCATGCACAGAAAATATGCCTGGGCCGCTGCGGCAAACTCATGCAGCAGACAGGCATGCTGTGGCCCGGGGCCCGGGTGGGCATCGCTGTCTCCGGCGGCGTGGACAGCTGGGTTCTGGCCAGAGTTTTGATGATACGCCAGAAAATAGTGCCCTTTTATTTCGAGATCATCCTTCTGCACGTCAACCCCGGATTCGATCCTGGCAACCACCAGCCCCTGGTGGACTGGCTGGGCGCAAACCCCCTTCCCGGGCATATCCAGTCCACGGACATAGGACCCAGGGCTCACAATCCCGGCAACACCAAGTCTCCCTGCTTCCTGTGCTCGTGGAGCAGGCGCAAGGTCCTTTTTGATCTCTGCAGAAAATACAGCCTGACCCACCTGGCCCTTGGACACAATGCCGAAGACCTGGCTGCTACCTTTTTCATGAACCTTATACAGACCTCCAGAGTGGACGGACTTTCCGCCAGAGAAGAGTTTTTCCAGGGCAGTTTGACCCTGATCCGGCCTCTGCTGCTGGTGGAGAAGAAATATATCCGCAATGCAGCCCGCAGGTGGGAACTGCCTGTCTGGGAAAACCCGTGCCCCTCAGCCGGAGCCAGCAAGAGAACGGAGATGGAGGGAATGCTGGATGTGTTGTCCGGAGGAAACAAAAAGACAAGACAGAATATATTGAATGCTTTTAAGCGCTGGCAGCTTGACTTGGCCTGTAACTTAAAATAGGAATTCATGAATTGTTTATCAGAATTTACTGCTGCAAACCTTTGAAGCACATTTACAAAGGGGTAACAGTTTAGCCCTTTTTAAGGAAAGCAGGGGACAGGCACCCCCGCACTTATTTTTCTAAAGGAAGATTGACAGGTTTTAAAATAAGTGCGGGGAGAGCCAGTCCCCATTCCACATGCAAATGGCTAAACTTTTACACAAAGGGAATCAACATGCTTTTTAAAAAATACCAGTTGGTTATATTTAAAGACAAACATGGATCGTGCTCCAGTATTACATTAAGAGGCTGGGTTTTCATGTTTGCCCTTTTGCTGATCCTGGCCGTAGCCGGAACCAACGTTTACCTCTGGAAGCATTACCAGGAGTACAGGACCGTCAGTCAGCAGTTGAACCGTTCCCAGGACACGGTCCAGTCCCAGAAAATTCAACTCACCACCCTGTTTCACAAGTTTCATGACCTTGAACAGAACCTGGAGCGGGTCCAGGAGTTCGACGACAAGCTCCGGGTCATGCTGAACCTTGAGCCTCCCAGAGAACTTAACCCCAATCCAATAGGCGGGACCAGTGAAAACACCTCCCCTTCATCGTTTCCCTTCTACCGCCAGGAGATGCTCACCAGACAGATGCACAACTTTCTGGACCAACTGAGCAAAGAAGCCCGCCTGGAAGAAATAAAACAGCAGGAGATCCTGCAGGCCCTGCATCAGCAAAAAGATCTCCTTTCCAGTACTCCTTCCATCTGGCCTGCCCAGGGATGGGTATCCTCGGATTTCGGGTATCGTTCCTCACCCTTTACCGGCCAGCGGGAATTTCATAAGGGCCTGGACATTTCAGCTCCAGAAGGTACGCCCATTTATGCTCCGGCATCAGGTAAAGTCACTTTTACCGGCAGGGACGGTGGATACGGCATAACCATGGTCATTGATCACGGCAGGGGAATTACAACCAGGTATGCCCACCTGCAGCGGTACATAGCTGATGAAGAAACCAAGGTATCCCGGGGGGAACTTATTGGCTACGTGGGCAACACCGGCAGAAGCACCGGCCCACACCTGCACTACGAAGTACGCCTCAACAACATGCCGGTAAACCCCAAAAGATACATTCTGAACTGACCTGATAAGTGCCCGCAATCCAGTTATCTGTTATCAGTTAATTGTTATTCAGTTTATTATGACCCCAGTGAAACCCTGCTATGCAGGAAATCCTTCGGATTTGTTTCACCTGGCAGGCCCAGTGTATTGGAAGAATATACACGGGGATAGTCTCCTTCAATTCCGCCATTCAATTCCGCTCGCCCCTTCGCCAAGTCGCTGAAATCGCTCAAGTCGCCCCTTCGCTCCCTCGCTTCTTCCCGCTCCCCCAATCTGGCCCGTCTCTTGCTAATCAGCGGGCATGGACATATTCAATTTCAACCCTGAAACCGTATTCAGCTTCTGGCTGACCTTCTTCAGAGTAAGCCTGGTGGTGTTCCTGCTGCCCTTTTTCGGGGGTGAGGCTATGCCCGTACCCATCAAGGCCGCCCTGTGCATTGTTCTATCCCTGGCCCTCTGGCCGCATCTTTCCTTTGATGCGCAATACTTCCCTGAACATCCGGCCCAGATTGCGGTCATGATTATGGGCGAACTGGTTCTGGGGCTTATCCTGGGATTGATCGTGCATTTTCTCTTCGCCGCCATCCAGACAGGGGGAGACCTCATTGCCTTTCAGATGGGCTTTAAAATGATGAACGTGGTGGACCCCCTTACCGGCCTGCAGGAGTCAATAACCACACAGTTTCTGTATATGTGCTCCATGCTGGTGTTTCTAAGCATCAACGGCCACCTGTATATGCTCATGGGCCTGACCCAGAGCTTTGACCTGATACCTCCGGGGGGGCTGTTCATCACCCCGGAGCTTATTAACCAGATCATATATTATTCCAGTCAAATTTTTGTCCTGGCCTTTAAAATTGCTTCTCCAATTATCGCCACGGTCTTCCTGGTCAACCTGGGCCTGGCGTTTATGGCCAGAACCGCTCCCCAGATGAATGTTCTGCTTTTGGGTTTCCCCATAAAGATTGCAGTGGGACTGCTTTTTCTGAGCCTGGTTTTCCAGCTCATCAGCCTGTATGTATCCGGCTTCATCTCCGATCTGGGGGGCACCATGTATAACCTGCTGCGGGCGGCTGCCGGTCCTTCGTGAAGTAACAAGGCGGAATACATCTAATCTTCTGGTAAGTTGAAAGTTATCAGTTAATTGTTGATAGTCCAAAAAAATATTTATTATTGCAGAGTGTTAGATGCCTCAGAAAGACCCCAGTAAAACAGAAGACGCAACCCCGAAACGGCGGAAAAAGGCCCGGGAACAGGGGAATGTACCCAAAAGCCAGGAGATGCCCAAGATCATCAGCCTCATCGCCGGCATTCTTGCTCTGCGCCTGTTTTTCCCCCATATCAGGGATACGTACATGGAGATGACCGAATGGTTCATGGACCAGGCCTTTCATTATCAGCTCAACCCGGAAAGCCTCTATCACCTGGCTGTTTTCAGCATCCAGAATATTGCCAGTATGCTTCTGCCTTTTATGCTCATAGTATTTTTCGTGACTATCGTAGCAATTTATCTGCAAGTAGGTTTTTTGTGGACCTTTAAGCCACTCAAGCCCAAAATGAAAATATTTAACGTAGTTGAAGGGCTCAAGAAAAAATTCCTGGACCTGAACACCCTGGTGCGTCTGGTGAAAAACGTAGGCATCGCCTCAGCCGTTGCTACCGCTCCATACATTATCATCACATCGGAATTTGAAAACTTTCTGCCCCTTTTTTACGAAGACCCTCCTTTTATCGTGGCCTACATCCTGAATACAGCCTTCAAGATGGCTATGCTGGCCATGATCCCCCTGCTTATCATAGCCATCGCCGACGTAGCCTACACCAGGTGGGACTACGAGCAGAACCTGAAAATGACCAAGGACGAGGTCAAGGACGAAAGAAAGCAGGCCGAGGGAAATCCAGAGGTAAAAAAGGAGCAGAGAAAGAAGATGCAGTCCACCACCCAGCAGAGAATGCGCCAGGAAGTACCCAAGGCGGACGTGGTCATTACCAACCCCACCCACCTCGCAGTAGCCATAAAGTACGATCCCGTTCTGGCTCCCGCCCCCATGGTCCTGGCCAAGGGGGCCAACTTCAGGGCCGAAAAGATCAAGGAGATAGCCAGGGAAAACAACATCCCCATCAGGGAAAACAAGCCATTGGCACAAGCCTTGTATAAGAACGTCCAGGAAGGCGAAACAATACCCGAAGACATGTACAAGGCAGTGGCTTCAATACTGGCTCAACTCTACAAATTCAAAAAACAGGGATCGCCTGGAGGACAATAAAAATGCCTGCAGCAAAAACCGATTCAAATACAGGGCGTCAATAATATGGCAGTTAAATCTTCTGTTCTGGGCAATATCAACTATGCCAGGTTCACTAAGCAGGGAGACATACTACTGGCCGGCGGAGTGGTGGTCATTCTTTTTGTCATGCTGGTCCCCATGCCGCCCGTGCTCCTGGATCTGCTGCTGACTTTCAATCTGTCCTTTGCCTTTGTCATCCTGGTCACATCCATGTTCATGCGCAGCCCCCTGGAATTTTCCATATTCCCTTCGCTTCTTCTGATAGCCACCCTGTTCAGGCTGGCCCTGAACGTGGCCACCACCAGGCTTATTCTGCTGCACGGAGATCAGGGCACCCATGCCGCGGGCCGGGTCATCGAGTCCTTCGGCACCTTTGTGGTGGGAGGCAACTACTTCATCGGCATAGTGATCTTTCTCATTCTTTTCGCCCTGACCAAGATGGTCATAGCCAATGGAACAACCCGCATAGCCGAAGTGGCGGCGCGCTTTACCCTGGACTCCATGCCGGGCAAACAGATGTCCATTGAAGCCGATCTCAACTCCGGACTCATAGACGAGCAGGAAGCCAAAAGGCAGCGCGAAGCCCTGCGCAAGGAATCGGACTTCTACGGAGCCATGGACGGCTCGGGCAAGTTCGTCTCCGGCGACGTCAACGCCGGCATACTCATTACTGTCATAAACATCGTTGGCGGGCTGATAATAGGTATCGTGCAGCATGGCATGAGCTGGGGCGAGGCCGCCCAGACCTATACCCTGCTGACCATCGGCGACGGCCTGGTGGCCATAATTCCCTCCATCATCATTTCCACTTCAGCAGGCATAATTGTCAGCCGTGCCGCTGCCGAAGCCCAGATGGGTCAGGAATTCCTGGGTCAGCTCACCAACCATCCCAGGGCCCTGCGCTTAGTCAGCGGTGTGCTGCTGCTTTTCGGCCTTGTTCCGGGAATGCCCACTTTTGTCTTCCTGCTCATGTCCGGCGCCCTTTTTACCCTGTCCATTCTTTCAGCCAGAAACAAAACCGAGATCGAAGAACAGGCAGCTGAAAAGAAAGAAGACAGCCAGGCCGCCCTGGAAACCCCGGCTGAAGTCCACTCCCTGCTGCCTCTGGACACTCTGGAACTGGAAGTGGGATACGGCCTTATACCCCTGGTGGACGAAGACCAGGACGGCAATCTCCTGGCCAGGATCAGGTCCATCCGCAGGCAGTTCGCCCTGGATATGGGCGTGGTCATTCCCTCCCTGCACTTGAGGGACAACCTGCAGCTCAAGCCCGGCGAATACGCGGTTCTCATAAAGGGCAACCAGGTGGCCAGATCGGAAATTATGATAGACCATTACCTGGCCATGGACCCTGGAGATGCCAAGCACCGGATAAAAGGCATTGAAACACTGGAACCGGCCTTCAACCTCCCGGCGTTGTGGATACCCGAAAACAAGAAGGAAGAGGCGGTCATGGCCGGTTATACAGTGGTGGACCCCTCCACTGTCATTGCCACGCACATCACGGAAGTCTTCAAACACAATCTGCATGAATTCCTGGGTCGTCAGGAAACCCAGAATCTGCTGGACAACCTGGCCCAGAGGGCGCCCAAGGCTGTTGAGGACCTGGTACCCAATATCCTTACCCTGGGAACTGTGCAGAAAGTTCTTCAGAATCTGGTCAAGGAAAAAGTATCCATCCGGGACCTGTTGACAATTGTAGAGACTCTGTCGGATTATGGACAGCAGACCAGGGACCCGGAACAGCTGACAGAATACGTACGCCAGAAAATGGGCCGGACCATTGTAAGGCCGTATCTCAGCGAAGACGGAACCCTGCCCATTATAACCCTGGATGAGTCCATAGAAAAATCTTTCCAGGAAGGACTGCGGCAGACCGATCACGGCACGTACCTGGCAATGGAGCCCAATCTGGCCCAGAAGATCATCAACTCAATAAACAAGACCCTGGAAAAAACCACCGTGGCCGATGGACAGCCTGTACTGCTTACATCGCCACTGATCAGGCCGCACCTGGCCCAGTTGCTCCTGAGGTTCGTGCCCAATCTGCCGGTGATCGCCCAGACCGAAATACCGACCAATATCCGGCTGGAATCAGTAAACACTGTGAGCATGAAGAATGCAGGTTAAAACCTTTCGTGGACAATCATACTCAGCTCTCCTGCAGCAGGTGAAAAGCGAGCTGGGGCCGGACGCAGTGATACTGAGCAGTGACTGCATCTCTTCCAACGGCAAAAAAGCCTTCGAGCTGACTGCCGCCCTGGAAGTGCCAGCAGCAGACCAGGAACAGGCTTACGATAAAAAGCAGGAAAAAAGCGGAAGCGAGGATCTGATTCCGGATACTGAACCGGGCCTGCAGGGTGAGCAGTGGCGTCAGGAGTGGGCGGAATTCAAAAAAAGCATCTTCCAGATGATCAAGCCCCAGCTCCAGGGCCCCAGGATCAGCTCCAGGCAGAAGCAGGCCTTGGAATTCCTCGAAAAACAGGGGGTTTACCCGGAAGTAATCATGGATCTCTGGTCCAGGCTGGGGAAAAACTCTCACCTGCCAACCCTGGATGTTCTTTCCAGAGCCGTGCCTGTCTCCTCCTGGAAAAAACAGATGCGCCAGGGAACAATCCACTGCCTCATGGGGCCCAGCGGTGTAGGCAAGACCACCACTGTTCTAAGACTGGCCCTGGAGAGCAGGAACATTAAGCCAGGCATGAAGATCTGCCTGGTGAACAACGACACCCAGCATGCCGGAGGCAGGCTCTTTTTGAAGCATTATGCCGACCTGTCGGGCTTTTCCTTTATGGAGATCAAGTCCGCCCAGGACCTCAAAAGCCTCAAACAGGCCCGGGAAAAATTCGACCTGGTATTTATGGATACTCCGGGACTTGGTCCACATGACAACGTACAGGACAGCTTATGGATGAAACACATGAAAAACATTCAGAGACACCTGGTATTAAGTCCGGTTTACGCCCATGAACAGCTGGATAATTATCTGCAGAAATATTCAAGGGATGATTTGAACAGTCTTATATGGACCAAGCTTGATGAAGCCTGCAGCTACGGAACACTGGTCAATGCATCCTGGAAAAGCGCCCTGCCCGCTTCATATCTGGGCTTCGGAAAAGGGCTCAGACACTGTTCCACCAGCGCTTCCAGGGACAATTTCTGGAAACTGATCTTTAAAAAGAAACTGCCGCAGGCAACCCAGCAGGAAGACAATAATTTTTAACCAGCTTCCATATCAACGCAAATAAACAGGGACAGAATATGCCGAAACAGACCAAGCTGCCCATAGTACTCTCGCTTACCTCCGGCAAGGGTGGTGTGGGTAAAACCAACATGTCCGTCAACCTTGCCTACTGCCTGAGCAGGCTGGGGAAAAAGACTCTACTGCTGGATGCCGATCTGGGTCTGGCCAACGTGGATGTCATCCTGGGCCTAAATCCCAGATTCAACCTTTTCCATCTTTTCCATGAAAATATGGATCTGCAAAAAATAATCTTGCCTACAGACTACGGCTTTGACATACTGCCTTCCGCCTCTGGTGTTACTGAAATGCTGTCTCTTAGCACTGGCCAGAAGCTTGAGCTCCTTGAAGTAATGGACACCCTGGAGAATGAGCTGGACTACCTGATCGTGGACACAGGTGCAGGAATCAACGAAAACGTCATTTACTTCAACCTGGCGGTACAGGAAAGGATCATTATCCTCACCCCTGAACCGACATCGCTGACGGATGCATACGCCCTGATCAAGGTGCTGAAAATACAGCACGGCATTGAGCGCTTCCGGGTGGTGGTCAATATGGCCAAAAGCCAGGAAGAGGCCAGAGAAGTTTTCAAGAAGCTCTACAATGCCTGCGATCACTTTTTAAGCGGAATATCCCTGGACCTGTCAGGCATTGTCCCCATGGATCTAAACGTCAGAAAAGGGGTTGCCAGTCAACAGCCCTTTTGCCATTATGCCCCCAACTCCAAGGCGTCCAAGGCATTGATGCACACAGCCGAAAGCATGACCAAATGGAAACCTGCTGAAAATCTTGATGGCAATATCAAATTCTTTTGGAAAAAACTCCTCTTCCAGGAATAATCCCTGGGAAGTACTGGAACAAAACGGGGTTGCCTTTGATCAGTTGTCCGCTGCTGACAAAAATGAAATAGTCAGGGCTTACGGCCAGAAGATACGCATTACTGCCGCCCGGTTAAAGCATAAGCTGCCGGCGCACGTGGACGTTAACGATCTTATAAGTGCAGGTTCTCTGGGGCTTATCGAGGCCCTGGGCAATTTTGATCCGACCCAGGGTATCAAGCTCGAGACCTTTGCCGACAACCGCATCAAAGGCGCAATGCTTGACGAATTGCGCAGAATGGACTGGTTTTCCAGGGGGCTTCGCAAAAAAGTGAAAAAACTCGAACAGTCCATGCGGGAATTTGAGCAGAATACTGGGCACAGCCCCAGCCACAGTGAGCTCAAAGAAATCACCGGCTACTCACGCGAAGAAGTTGAAGAGGGCCTGCTGGCGCTGCAGAATCAGATCTGCCTGAGCCTGGAAGCCATTCAGGAAAACTTTTCCGCGACAGGGACCCAGGACAGCGACGAACCGCAGTTAAGCGTTGTCTTTCACGACCTTGTAGACAAGGTGGCCGCCATCATTGAAAAACTGTCCAACAAGGAACAGCTGGTGCTGTCCCTTTATTACACCGAGGAATTAACCATGAAGGAAGTGGCCCAGGTACTCGATGTTACCGAGGGAAGAGTATCCCAGCTGCATTCCCAGGCCATAAAAAAAGTCAAGGACAACTTTGCTCAGGAGCACGACGTGTTTTAAGAGGTGTTTACACAAAGTCATTCTGGTTTACTGTTTTTTATCTTAAATAGTTAAAAGTTTTGCAACTGTCACATGATAAGCATAAGTGTAAGAAGCTGCTCCGGGAACCTGGCCAAAAATTTGAGGAGGTATTAATGTCCAGCAACAAAAATATTCGGATTTTAGTCGTTGACGACTTTTCAACCATGCGCAGAATAATTAAGAATATTTTAAGGCAACTGGGCTACAACAACATAGTTGAAGCCGATGACGGCACTACTGCCTGGGAGATCCTGAACAAGGACAAGATAGATTTTATAGTCAGCGACTGGAATATGCCCAAAATGACTGGAATAGAACTTCTGCGCAAGGTAAGGTCCAGCGAGGAATTCTCCGACCTGCCCTTTCTAATGGTCACTGCTGAGGCCCAGCAGGAAAATATCATCGAGGCTGTCCAGGCCAAAGTATCCAACTATATCGTCAAGCCTTTCACTGCGGATACCATGAGTCAGAAAATTGAAAAAATTTTTGAGAAATAATTACTGCTGCTCACCATGGTAATGCTTTTGCCCATTACCAGAGCAACAAAAGTCACAAACTTCGCCGAATAATCAACCACTAATCCTGACAATAATTAACAGGATTGAAAAAGCCATGGCGAACAAAGAAAAAGATCAATCCACTGACCAGGACCTTTCCCTGGACCAGGATGAACTGGACACCGACAGAGGCCGGGAAAAGGTCGAACTGGACCTGGACGATGCTCCTTTTCTGGAGGAAGAAGAGGAGGAGTTAGAGGCCGGTGAAGACCATCAAGGCAGCCGGGATCAGGGCGACGATACGCATGATGAGGACCAGAAGGCCCCGGTGCCATGGTGGAAGCAGAAAAAGACCTTTGCAGCCGGAGCAGCGGCCCTCTTGATCCTTTTGCTTGTGACCGGATATTTTCTTGTATCCCCGGAAGACGAACCTCCGCCTCCTGATCCCGCTCCCCGGGAAGTGGTTGACGATCCCATAGAAGAGCCGGAGAAAGATCTTTCCGAAATAATTGTTGATATGGAACCATTCATGGTGGAATTTGAAGCTGACAACAATATACGTTTCCTCAAGGCCAGGTTTTCCCTGTCTGTTCTTGGGGACGACATGGCCCGGGAAGTCCAGGACAAAAAGCTGGTTTTGCGCGATTCAATATATTACTTCCTGCGCAACAAGGACGGATCCTTTTTGCAGAACAGTGCCAACACTGATGAGATCACCAGGGACCTCATGTCGGTGCTTGAGCAGTACCTGGGCCGGGACCAGTTGAACAACATAGTAATTGAGGACTATTCGGTGATGTAATATGGTCAGTCCCTTAAGCCTGCCGGTGGTGATGGCTCAATCCTACATAGCCCAGCACTTCCAGGTGGCTGCCCACAACTCGCCAGCCAGGCACCAGGCGGTTTTAAGCGATATAGCCGTCAGGAAATTCGCCCATGAAAAAGGGCAGGTATCTGCTACGGACTCCATTTCCCAGCTTGCTGCGCAGAAGGAACACCAGGGAAGTAAACACCTGGGACCTGAAAAGACATCCCCCAGGCGGAAAAAATCCGGGGACCAGGAAAAACCTGATCCTTTCTCGGATAACATTGTAGATATAAAGGTGTAGCCCGAAAATATCATCAGGCCATGGAAAATAAGTGATAAATGAGTTCTTTTCACTGGATATTGCTGGTGGTCAGCGCTGTAGAGATTCTTCT
The DNA here is from genome assembly GCF_003838035.1 of Desulfonatronospira sp. MSAO_Bac3. Taxonomy (NCBI): domain Bacteria; kingdom Pseudomonadati; phylum Thermodesulfobacteriota; class Desulfovibrionia; order Desulfovibrionales; family Desulfonatronovibrionaceae; genus Desulfonatronospira; species Desulfonatronospira sp. MSAO_Bac3. The sequence continues at coordinate 15,916 of NZ_QYZY01000020.1, forward strand.
GCTGGCACTGGTTTTCATATTTTTTTTCCGTCTGCGGCGTTCAGAAAATATCCTGACCCACCTGCAGGACAACCAGGAAAGATTCATCGAGCGCCTGAACTTTAATGCCCAGCTTGAAAATGAACTGGTTTCCACTTTTGAAAAGCGCCAGAAGGAACTTAAAGACCTGGAACACAAGCTGGACCTGCGCATAAAGGAACTGAACAAGCTTATACGCCAGGCCGAAAAATTCACCAAATCACCTCAGTTCATGAAACAGGTCATTATAACCGGATACCAGAACGGCCGCTCCGTGGAAGAGCTGGCCAAAGCAACCGGCATGTCCGTAGATGAAGTAGAACTTATTGTCGAAGGTCATCGCGGCGGGTGATTATTCAATAAAATGCGCATCTTTGGTCCAGGGTACAGGCAAAGCCAGGAAGACAGTCCAGGCGAAAACCCCAGAGTCAGACGCTTCAGACGCAAATACAGCCAGGGAGACGTCATAGAGGGTACAGTCCTGGAGTACGACTCTTCGCAGCTGGCCTGGGTCCTGGTGGATGATCTGCGTATCCTGGCCTGGACCAGGAACAATCACTTCCGGGGCCGGCTTCTCCACCTCCAGGTGGAAAGCATGCACCCTGAAATAGTGCTCAAGGAAGTTGAGTACGACCCGGAAGGCAAAAAAAGAATAAGCATAATGGTATAAACCTGTGCCCGCCAGCAAAACCTTAACCTCCAGCCCGCCACTGACCCCGGACTCCCCCTGGCTTGCCCCCCTGGCCGGATATTCAGACCTGTCTTTCAGGCTTTTGTGCCGCAACCTGGGCTGCAGGGCCGCCTGTACTGAAATGATCAGCGCCAAGGGACTTTTCTTTTCCACTGCCAACACTATGCGTCTTTTAGAGACCTGTGACCAGGACCTTCCCTTAGTAGTTCAGCTTTACGGATCTGATCCGGACATCATGGGCCGGGCCGTCAGCACGCTCAGCAGCAAGGGGTTCAGGTATTTCGACCTCAACTGCGGGTGCTCGGTAAAAAAAGTGGTCAAGACAGGAGCCGGGGCTGCCCTGCTTAAAGACACTGGTCTTTTGCTGCAAATGGTTGCCGCCATGGCCGATATGGCCGGGCCGGGCCGGGTGGGGGTAAAATTACGCCTGGGCTGGAGCAGTGAACAAAAGGTATACCTGGATCTGGCAGCGCCCCTGGCCGACGCTGGAGCGGGATGGATCACCCTGCACCCCAGGACCGCGGTGCAGCAGTTTACCGGCAAGGCAGACTGGCAGGCCCTGAAAAATCTCAAGGAGATCTCCCCGGTTCCGGTTGTGGCCAGCGGCGACCTATTTACCGCCCGGGACGCACTGGACTGCGTCCGGCAGACCGGGGTGGATACCGTAATGTTCGCCAGGGGAGCACTCATGGACCCGGCAATAGGCATGCGTTATAAGAACCTGCTGCAGGGCCTGGAGGACCTGCCCCGGGACCAGGAGTTTACTCTGCGCCTGTGCATGGAGACCATAGATACTTATCGCAGGCATGCTTCCTCCCGGGCGGTGCTCAAACTAAGGACCCTGCTGCCCAGAATGATCCGGGGACTTCCCGGAGCAAAGGATTTGCGCAAAAAAATAATCTTATGTAGACAGTGGGCCGAACTGGAGGAAGTAATGAATTCAGCCCGGAAACACCTGGAGCAAGCATGAGCACACAGGTTCTGCTGGCGGAAAGCGCCGGATTCTGCATGGGGGTGAGCCTGGCCCTGGGCAAGCTGGACAAGGCCCTGGAAAACCAGACCAGTCAGCGCATATTCACCTATGGTCCCATCATCCACAACCCCCAGGTACTGGAGTATTACCACGGCAAAGGAGTCAAGATAATCGACAACTGGGATGAGCCCCGGCCCGGAGACATGGTCCTCATCAGGGCCCACGGTGTACCTTTGCAGGTTGAGGAAAAGCTCAGGGAAAAAAACATTGATATACTCGATGCCACCTGCCCCAAGGTGAAAAAGGCCCAGCTGCTGATATACAAAAACAGCGCCGTGTCGGACCGTCTGCTCATCTACGGAGAACTGGACCACCCCGAAGTAAAGGGACTATTAAGCTATGCCCAGTGCGAGGCTTTTCTTTTTGAAAATATGCAGGAATTCAAAAAGATCGCCCTGGCTCCTAAAGACCGCTACTGCCTGGTATCCCAGACCACCCAGGACCGACAGGAATTTCTCAGCATAGCCAGTGAACTAAAACACAGCCAGGGCAATGAAATCATTACCCTGGATACCATCTGCGACGCCACCAAGGACAGGCAGAACGAAACCATTAAAATCGCCGGACAGGTGGAGTGCATGTTTGTGGTGGGCGGCAGGAACAGCGGCAACACCAGACGTCTGTACCAGGTAGCCCGGAAATACTGCCCCAGATGTCTGCACATTGAAACAAAAGAGGAAATCGACCCGGAAATGGTTAAAGGCTGCAGCAAAGTGGGGCTCACAGCCGGTGCATCCACGCCCAACAGCACCATACAATCCATTTATCAGTATCTGCACCGGATAATAAACAGCCAGGACCCCTCTTTAACAACCCGGAGATCTTAATGACCAATTCGGACATACTTCTTGAAGCAGGAACCAATGAGCTTGAAATTGTTGAATTTTTTCTGGATGAGGATCTGGACGGTGAAAGCTACCAGGGCTTTTACGGGGTAAACGTAGCCAAGGTTCTGAGGATAATAAACAAGCCGGAAGTGACTGAAATGCCCAGCACACCCCACTCGTGCGTCCTGGGGGCATTCAATCAGCGTTCCCGGATAATCCCCCTGGTGGACCTGGGGCTCTGGCTGGATAAGCAGGCTGTGGAGTCCGGGTCTTCAAAAGTGATTATCACCGAGTTCAACAGGGTGGTCACAGGTTTTCTGGCCTCCGGAGTAACCAGGATTCACCGGCTGAGCTGGGATGAAGTGGAGCCTCCGGATGCTTATGTGGACAGCTTCAGTGCCGGCAGCATAACCGGGGTGGTCAAAATTGAGGACAGGATAGTCTTTATCCTGGATCTGGAAAAGATACTGGCTGAACTGAGCCCGGGCATGGGAATGAACCTGGATCAGGAACTGCAATCAGACAGTGAAAGCGGGTACACCGCCCTTGTTGCCGATGACTCCACCCTGATCCGGAACATGATCTCGGATCTGCTGGAAAAGGCCGGGTTCAGGGTTATTAAATTCAAAAACGGCCAGGAAGCATGGAATGAACTGGAAAAAATCAAAAACACCTGTTCAAGTGAAGATAAATCTCTTGATTCCCTTGTTCACATTGTGGTCTCGGACATAGAAATGCCGGCCATGGATGGTCTGACCCTGACCAGAAAAATAAAAAACGACTCCGTACTTGGGAACCTTCCTGTCATACTCTTTTCCTCCCTCATAAGCGACAGGCTGCGCCACAAGGGTGTCTCTGTTGGAGCCGACGACCAGGTATCCAAGCCGGAAGTATCGCTTTTGACCCAGAAAGCCATGAAACTCATCCGGGACAGGGAACAAAGTTTCAAGAGTAAGTTCTAACCCGGGCTTTGCCCGCAACCCAATAAAGAAAAGAGCTATTTGACAGGATTAACAGGATTAAGAGATGGATAAAGAAAAAAATCATTTTGTCCTGGCTCCCAGTTTAATGCCCTTCGGGCTTGCTCTGCGA
>NZ_QYZY01000213.1:0-1035 GCF_003838035.1 Desulfonatronospira sp. MSAO_Bac3
AAGCTGTCAGCAGTCTTTTGTGTTATTTTGTTACTACATATGGCCTGTTTTAGACACTTTCAGGCCTCAAGATTCAAAGGCCTTTTCTATGGCCAGGGCCATGTCGCGCACTGAAAACCGATTGGCCACAGTTTGTTGTCCATTTCGGGCAATTTCGGGCAATAAATGTTCCTGATCCATAAACAACCCTATGAAAAGGTCTGCCAGGTTGCTTTCATCACCATGCTCTACAAGGAATCCGTTTTTGCCGTGTTTGATGACTTCTGCGGCACCGCCGGCCGGAGTGGCAATCACCGGAAGTCCCAGGTACATGGCCTCCAGCATGGAGTTGGACAACCCTTCATTCCGGGAGACAGACACAAAAATATCCCCCTGGCGCATCAATGGATAAGGGTTGTCCAGAAATCCGGTGAAAAGAACATATTTTTCCAGATTAAATTTTTTTGTCAAGAGTTTCAGGTCGTGCTCCTGTTTACCCTTGCCTATAATCACTAAGCCGGCATCAGCGCCTGGAAAGGCTTTAACAAAGCGGGCAAACGCCCGCAGCAGAAAGGTGTGTCCCTTTCTGGGGATGAGTTCGCCGCTGGCGATAACGGTAAAGGGAAAGGGTTTGGCAACCGGGGCGAGTTCAATATTGTCCAGTCTGTCTGTGTCCAGACCGTTGTATATCAGGTGGACCCTGTCCGCTTTCACAGGCCCGCTCCGGATGAGTTCAGCCTGGACCGCCCTGGCGTTGACGATTACTCCGTCTATCTTCTTGAATAAAAAACGATAATATACATTGTCAGGAACCCTCCATACAATGCCGCAGCGGACAAAATGCCTGCATCCGGACAGTCTTGCTGCAAGTGCCCCCAGAAAGTAGAACTTCCTGTTGGTGGAAATCAGGGTATCTATGTTTTGGGACCGGGCGTAGCTGACCAGCTGATGCAGGGTGTACGGGTCAAGCCTGTTCAAAAAGGGCAGCCTGATCCTGGGTACTGCAAAACGTCTGCCCAGGTCCGGACAACGGTAGGCCAGGAATACCTGGTTTCT
>NZ_QYZY01000214.1:0-7555 GCF_003838035.1 Desulfonatronospira sp. MSAO_Bac3
AATATGTAACCCAAAAAATAGTTTCCTCCTTTTCAGCCCTGAAACAAAAATTCATTCTGTGCACTGTCAGTCTGATGTCCGCAGACCTGGCCCAGGCCCGGAAACAGATCTCCGGCCTGGGTTTTGACCGTCTGGAGTCCATGGGCAAGGGCTGGATATCTTTTTTAAAGGGTGAGGACGACCGGGCTACGGACCTTTTTGCCAAGGCCTTGAAGGATCTGCGCCAGGGATACAGATCCAAAAAGATTTTCTTTTCGGATAGTTCGGGGCAGGTTTACCTGCTGAGTCTGCTTAGAAAACAAAGCCCCAAAAGCCTGAAGCAACTGCGTACCCTGCTGGGCGACCTGGACAACCAGGTCAACCAGAATAGCCGCGATGTCTTAAAACCCGCCTTATACGGCCTGCAGGCCATTTTGCACTATATAGACATGAAAGAGGAAGCGGCCCTGGAAAAGCTGGGGAACATGCCTTCTCATCCCGAGCTGATTACAGGGTTTACCTGCAACCTGGCCAGGTACTGGATTAAAAACAAACTGACCCCCACCCAGCAAAAAGAGGTCCGCTCCATTCTGGATCGGGCTATGGACTGCGGTTTTCACTGGATGAGCATAGAAGCAGGCAGCCTGCTCATGGCCACCCATCCCAAGGTGCTGGAGCAGAAGGAGCGCGATTATATACAGGGCCTTATGAGACAGACCGGAATCAAACCCATGTCGGACCTTGTGCAGCCTGTTGAAAAATGGAAAATGGCCCTGCAGGCCCTGCAAAAAGCAGCAGATGAGCAGGGTGACACGGGCAAAAAGCAGCGTCTGGTATGGCTTGTATCTATAGAACACGGTCAGCTGCAACGCCTTCAGCCCAAACTGCAGAATCAGACTGCCAAAGGGGCCTGGACCAAGGGGCGAAACGTGGCCCTGAAAGTCCTTTTTTATCAGTCAGGGGGCCTGGATTATCTGAGCAGTCATGACCAGAGGCTTATTACCTCGCTGAATAAATATTTTGATGGATACAGATCCAACTGGTTCGAGTTTAAACTGGACCAGGCCCTGCCCATGCTGGTGGGTCATCCCAGGGTGTTTCTGGAAAATGATCTGAATACGCCTGTGGAGTTTGTCCGGGGCGAACCGGAAATCAGCGTGGTCAAATCAGGCCAGGGCTATAAGCTTTCCATGACTCCGGATCTCAGGCAGCATGCCCAGGTGGCTGTGCAGGAAACGCCCTACAGGTACCGGGTGGTGCAGGCCTCTGATGCCCACAGGCGTCTGGCCGGTGTCCTGGGGAGCAAAGGGGTCAAGGTGCCCGGCCAGGGTCGGGGCGAACTTTTAAAGACCATATCCGCCATTTCCGGGATGGTCACCATACATTCGGACCTGCCGGAGCAAACCGGGGATATTCCCGAAGTTGCCGGAGATGCTGTGCCCTGTTTCAGGATCTATCCGGCTGGTTCCGGTTTCAAGGCGGATATGGTGGTGCGGCCCTTCGGGGACGCGGGCCCCTTTGTCCGGCCGGGCCAGGGCAGGGCTGCTCTTATGGCCGAAGTCAGGAACAAGAGGATGCTGGCCAGGCGCGATCTGGAGCTGGAGGCTTCTAAGGCTGCCGCAGTGGAAGCCGCTTGTCCCAGCCTGGAAGAATTAGAGGGCCGGGATAATCTGTGGATTATAGAAGATCCGGCCGGATGCCTGGATCTTTTATCTGAGCTTAAAGATCTCCAGGAACAGGACATGGTGCGTGTACTCTGGCCTGAAGGCGAAAAGATGCGTATCGCCCGCAAGGTGAACCTGGACGACCTGGAGCTGGAGCTCACCAGCCGGCAGGAATGGTTTGAGGTGGACGGACAGATATCCGTGGATCAGGAGACTGTTTTAAAATTAAAAGACCTGCTCAAATCTTTTGAAGAGCAGGATGTGCGTTTTGTTTCCCTGGATGATAAAAGCTATGTGGCCCTGACGGGAAAGTTGCGCAGAAGACTTGGCGAAATGGGTCAACTGGCTGAAGTGGGCAAGGACGGCATAAGGCTTCCCGGGCACAGCATCCTGGCCCTGGAAGACCTGGACCGGGAGGCGGGGAGCTTCAAAGGGGACAAGGCCTGGTCCAGTCGCAAACAGGAAATACGCCAGGCCCTTTCAGCCAGTCCTGCGCCGCCCTCCACCCTCAGGGCGGATCTGCGGCCCTACCAGGAGGAAGGCTACCAGTGGCTTTCCAGGATGGCCAGTATGGGCCTGGGGGCCTGCCTGGCCGACGACATGGGCCTGGGCAAGACCTTGCAGGCCCTGGCTGTGATCCTGGAACGGGCTTCTCAGGGTCCTACCTTAGTGGTGGCACCCACCTCGGTCTGCCCCAACTGGCTTTCTGAGTCAGCCCGTTTTGCCCCGACTCTCAAGCCTCTGCTCTACTACGGCAAGGACCGCCAGGGGCAGCTGGCCCAGGCCGGACCCTTTGACCTGATTGTCTGCAGTTATGCCCTGCTCATGCAGGACGCACAGCACCTGAGCCGGGTGGACTGGCAAAGCGTGGTCCTGGACGAGGCCCAGGCCATCAAAAACTGGAGCGCCAAGCGCACCCAGGCGGCCATGAATCTCAGTGCCGGCTTCAGGATGGCCACCACCGGCACTCCCATTGAAAACAACCTGACCGAACTCTGGACCCTGTTCAGGTTTTTGAATCCAGGCCTGCTGGGGGCCAGGAAAAAGTTCAATGAAAAGTTTGTCCTGCCCATCCAGAAACAGGAAAACAGTGAGCGCAAAAAGACCCTCAAGAGGATCATTCAGCCTTTTATCCTCAGGCGGGTGAAGTCGCAGGTGCTGGAAGAACTGCCATCGCGCACCGAGGTGACCCTGAAGGTCAGCCTGAGCCCGGAGGAAACGGCCATGTACGAGGCCATGCGTATGCAGGCCCTGGAAAACCTGGAGCAGGTAAGCGAGCAGGGCGGAGCCAGGAACCTGCGGATTTTGACCGAGCTGACCCGGCTCAGGCAGTTTTGCTGCCATCCCCGGATGGTGGTTCCTGAAAGCCGGGTGCCCGGCTCCAAACTGGACCTGTTGCAGGAGATAATTACAGAGCTTCTGGCCAACAAGCATAAGGCCCTGGTGTTCAGCCAGTTCGTCAAGCACCTGGCCCTGGTACGTGAGCGCCTGGAGGCCATGGGCATCGAGTACCGCTACCTGGACGGCAGCACGCCCGGCCATGTCCGGGAGCAGGAGATCCAGGCCTTCCAGGAGGGCCGGGGGGACCTGTTTCTCATAAGCCTCAAGGCCGGCGGGCTCGGCCTGAACCTCACGGCTGCAGACTACGTCATCCATCTTGATCCCTGGTGGAATCCAGCGGTGGAGGATCAGGCCACGGACCGCAGTCACCGCATAGGACAGGAAAACCCGGTGACCGTGTACCGGCTGGTGGCCGAAAACACCATAGAGGAAAAGATTGTCCGGCTTCACGCTGAAAAACGCGACCTGGCCGACAGCCTGCTGGAGGGAACCGACAGCGGCAGCAGGGTCTCGGCGGAAGAACTGATGCAGCTTCTGCGGGATCCTGCGTGCTGAGGAATCAGGGGACAGGAGTCAGAGGTCAGGGGGCAGGAGGCAGGGGTCAGGGGGCAGGAGGCAGGGGGCAGGAGACAGGGGGCAGGGGGCAGCAGTCATAGGTCAGGTCTGGGGACGTGGTTAAAAGAAGGGACAACTCTTTCAATGGGGTGACGGGCACGGCCCGCATCAGCCAAAGGTCAAAGACTTAAATGAGCAGTAACGCAAAAGATAACCTCCAGGGCAGGCCGGATACTTCCACCAGGAGCTGGTTTGCGGTTTCCATTGCCATTACCGTACTTCTGGTAGGCTTTTTGCTCTGGCATCTGGTTTATTCCTATCAGCTCATGGTTTCTTTCAGAGAGAGGGAGTTTGTCATAGAGCGTTCATCCTGGCAGCTCCTTCTGTATGCCGAATCCATGCAGATGTACGCCTTAGTGGCCGCCACCAGCGGGGATATCAACTGGGAAAGAAACTACCTGGAAACAAGACCCCAATTGGAGAACGTTCTGCAGAAAATCCAGGAGCTTATGCCCAGCCAGGAGGTGGAGAAAATCGTAGAGGAGATCAATGAGCACCTGACGGTAATCAATGAACTGGAAGAAGAGGTTTTTTCCCTGTTGAAAAGGGGCGAAAAGAGGGAGGCCTACAACCTGCTTTCAGGATGGGAATATACCAAAAATCGTATGGATTTCTCCGACAGGACGCGGGATTTGACTGAACTGATTCAAAAGCGACTGCAGGAAAGGACCGCCTATGATACCACCAGGCTGGCAGTGCTGCTGGTCCTGGGAGGTCTGGGCGTGCTGGTCCTGTCCTGGGTTATTACTTTGAGAATCTGGCGGATGCAGGTAAGAAAGAAACAGGAAGCAGAGGAGAATATATCCCTTCTTCTGAATAATTCCGGACAGGGTTTCATGCTGGCGGACGAAAACCTGCTTGTTGATCCCAACTACAGCCTGGAGTGCGAAAACATATTCGGACCCAGGGTTGCCGGCAACAGCCTGCCGGATCTTTTATACCCGGAAGGCGGGTATGACAGGGAGCATTTTGCTGGATCTCTGCGGATGCTGATGCAGGAGGAGGATGATTTTATCCAGGATAATATAATTTCTTTGCTGCCTGAACAGCTGTATGTAAATCATAAGTATCTCAAGCTGCAATACAGGCTCATTTCCAGCACCCAGATCATGCTCATAATTACCGACATAACCGAAAAGGTCCTGCTGGAAAAGGAAATTCAGGAGGAGCATAAAAGACTTTCTTTTGTAGTCAGTGCCCTGGAGAACAAAAACGACCTGCTGGAAACTCTTCGCGAATACGAAAACTTTCTTGAAGAATCCAGGAAACAGCAAAAAGGGGATAAGCCCTCAACAGGTCCTGAAATTGACCAGTTATTCCGCAAGGTGCACACTTTCAAAGGTGTGTTCATGCAGTACGAGATGCCCTATACTCCGGAAGCTCTGCACTCGGTGGAACAGGGCCTGGCAGAGGCTGCCAGAGGCCGGGTTGAGGCCTGTTCAACACCTGGTTCAGGGGAACTGCTTCCCGGGCAGTGGTTGCTGCAGGTGTTGAGCAGGGACAAGCAGGTGCTTGTGGATTCACTGGGCAAAGGGTTTCTGGATTCTGCCAGAGAGGTGAGCGTATCCGAGGACAGTCTGGCCGGCATGGAGTCAAAGGCACAGGAACTGCTGGAATCTCATGCTGTTCCAGAGCAGGTGCAGCAGGGCCTGAGCCAACTCCTGTACAGCCTGAAAAAACTTCGCTATAAGAGCCTGCAGCTGTCCCTGGGCAAGTATGCCAGGTTTGTGCAGCAGATGGCTGACAGGTCTGGAAAGCTTCTGCACCCCCTGCATATTCAGGGTGATGATATTTATTTCGACCCCCGGGTATTTAATCCATTCATCAAATCCCTGGTGCATGTTTTCAGAAATGCCGTTGCTCACGGTATAGAAGATCCGGAAGAGCGTCTAAAAAAGGGCAAGCCGGAATCCGGACAGATCCAGTGCCGGATTGAAAATACCCCGGAAGGTTTCGTGCTGAGTATTAGTGATGACGGAAGCGGCGTGGACCTGGAAGGGCTAAGGGAAAAGCTGCGGGAAAGTGGTGCATACAGCCTGGAAGAGCTGGGGCTGATGGATGAAAAAGAGCTTTTGATGCAGATTTTTACCCCCGGGGTGTCCACAGCGGCCGAAGCTGATAAATGCCGGGGCCGGGGTGTGGGCATGGATGCAGTGTCTGCAGCGGTAGAGGCGCTTGGCGGCAGTATAGAGGTGAAAAGTGCTGCAGACCTGGGTACGGAAGTGGTTTTTTACCTGCCGGGGCAGGGGTTCTTGAAAATTTGAGGGATTTCGTAAGGGAGGTATTTTTTGCAGGAACAAAGCGTAAATATCAAGGACCTGATGCAGAGCCTGGCACAGGGTACGCAGTCTTTTCTACAGTCCGAGGCCGGGGTGTCAGTCACAGGGATAGACTGCCGGTATGAACCTGTAAACACTCTCAAGCTGTCTTACCTGACATCCCTTATAAGCGTGAACAGTTCCATCAATATGTTTTTTGCATTTTCCTTTGAAAAAGATCTTATTTTCTCTATTCTGCGTCAAATGACCCAGGGTCTGGATTACCCGGAGGAAGAAACGCCCGACTACCTGGAGTCGGCAGCCACTGAGATGCTTAATATCGTAGTGGGCAATACTGCTGAATTTTTCGCCCCGGGGGGTGAACGGGTCACTTTTTCCCCTCCCATTGTAATCCAGGAGGCCAGGAATATGATCAGAACTCAAGGCACCACCTTTTATTCATCTGTCGTCCAGACAAGCAAGGGCAATCTTTATATCCACCTTATAGGTCCCAGGCAGTTGTTTGATGAGCAGTTAAATAATCTGGAGGCAGGTTCATGAGCAAGTTTTCTTTCATGGTAGTGGACGATTCGCTCATTACCCAGCGCAAACTTTCACAGTTGCTGGAAGAACTGGGACACAGTGTGGCAGGTACCTGTGTCAACGGACAACAGGCCTGTGAAAAGTATATTCAATTAAAGCCCGATTTAGTGACTATGGATATCACCATGCCGGTGATGGACGGTATTGAGTCCACCAAAAAGATAATTGAGTCGGACCCGGAGGCGGTTATCGTCATGGTCACCTCCCACGGCCAGAAGCAGACGGTGATAGACGCCATCAGCGCGGGGGCCAAGGGTTATATCCTCAAGCCCTTTTACAGGGACAATGTGGCCCAGACCCTGAACAAGGTCATAAACAAGTACCTGAACAAAGAATGACCCGCCAGAACAACAACAGCATCATATTCAATTCCCTTTTTCAGGCCCTGCCTTTCGGGGTGTATATAGTGGATGTTCAGAGCCATCAGCTGTTATTCGCCAACCGGCATCTGTCTGAAATGGTAGGCGGAAACGTCCGGGAGGGAGGCATCTGTTACCGGGAGATATTCAATTTCGAGAGCCCCTGTATGCATTGCAGGATAAAGGAGCTACGTTCAGACGGAGAGGAGCAGTCAGGGGATCACCTGACTTTCGAGTTTTTTAACGAATACAACGACAGGTGGTACCAGTTCCATGAGCTTATGGTGCCCTGGACAGACGGTCGTCTGGTAAAATGCACCTTTGCAGTGGATATAAGCGAACTCAAGGCGGCCCAGAATTCTCTGGCCGAGGCCCATGCCAGGCTGGCCATAAAAAACGAGGAACTGGAAACGCTCTATGCCCGGGATGTACTTACAGGTGCGTACAACAGGGTCAAACTTGACGAAATTATGGACAAGGAGCTTGGCAGGTACGAGAGATACGGCAGGCTGTTTTCCATCATACTTATGGATATCGACGATTTTAAAGACATAAACGATACCCTGGGACATCTGGCCGGGGACAGGGTACTTTACGAAATGTCCAACCTGTTGGCTGCCAATACCAGGGCTACCGACCTGTTGTGCAGATGGGGCGGAGAAGAGTTCCTGCTGGTCTGCCCGGAAACCGATTCTTCCGGTGTCAGGCCACTGGCTGAAAACCTCAGGCAAATGGT
>NZ_QYZY01000215.1:0-2857 GCF_003838035.1 Desulfonatronospira sp. MSAO_Bac3
AATTGTTCACACCCAGAATAGATGTGACTATAAGCAGCACCACCAGGATAGCTATGTTTGTGCCTATAAATAAAGCGACTCTTTTCATCGTATTAAGGTCCTCCCTGCTGAAACAAAGATATTAAAAAAATAACTCCACGCCGATAATAAAAAAATTATCGGCAAAATCAAGACGGTTGTCAATATCGGCAGTCTCGCGGCCACTCCCTGCAAAAGCTGCTTTACAGGGCATGGCCTGACGGATAGTATCTGTTTAGCGCTTTTAAGGAAAGCAGGGGACAGGCACTCCGGGACCCACTTGAGCATCATTTTGTGCTCAAAAAGACTCAATTTTTGGGACAAGTGGGTCCCGGAAGAGCCAGTCCCCATGCCACATGCAAAGCGCTAAAAAGATACGACGGATATATTCACTGCGTGCGCCTGAAATTTGTACTGAATCAGTATATTAATCTTTCTTTAACAGGGGTCAATACCCGGAAAATTATTTAGGGAAAAAGACATGCTCAGCAGAGAAAAAGCCCTGGATATGGTCAGGGAAAAGGTGCAGGAAGAAAATCTTGTCAGACACAGCCTGGCCACGGAAGCAGTCATGCGCAGCCTGGCCCGAAGACTTGACCAGGACGTTGAAACCTGGGGACTGACCGGCCTCCTGCACGACCTGGACTATACCCTGACTCAGGAGGATTACTCCAGGCACGGCCTGGAAAGTGCGCAAATACTCCAGGACCAGTTGCCCCCCGAAGCCGTCAGGGCCATTGAAGCCCACGCCGCAGAACTGAATCATGCCCCGGCCCCCTCCAGCACCCTGGACTATGCCCTGCGCTGTGCTGAAACAGTAACCGGACTGGTCATGGCCGCGGCCCTGGTTCGCCCTGAAAAACTGTCCGGCATGAAGGCCAAAAGCCTGAAGAAAAAGATGAAGGACAAGGCCTTTGCCGCTTCTGTAAACAGGGCCATCATTGCTGAACATGAAAAGCTGGGCCTGGATCAAAACGAATTTCTGTCCCTGTCCATCCAGGCCATGGAGGAAATCGCCCCGGACCTGGGGCTGGGTCAATCCTGATTATCATCCTGGCAGGCATAAAGTTCCGCCAGGATTTCCCGTCCTCCCGCCTCCAGGACCTGCCTGGCCATATCAACTCCCAGGCTGCGCGCGTCCTTGGGTTTGCCTGAAACACTCTTGCGGATCATCCTCTCGCCCTTGAGGTCGCAGACAAGCCCGGTGGCCTGAATATTATTGCCTTCATGCCGGCAGTAGCAGGCTATGGGCACCTGGCAGCCGCCCTCCAGTTCCGCCAGAAAGGCCCGTTCACATTCTATACAGTACCTTGTGCTGAAGTCATCCATAAACCCCAGGAGTTCATCCAGCTCTTGGCGGTCCTGCAGGTATTCTATACCCAGAGCCCCCTGCCCCACTGCCGGCAGAAAATAAGGCGGAGACAGTTCAGTTACATAATCGGCATGCATCTTCAGCCTGCTCATACCGGCAGCGGCCACAATGATTGCATCATAAATACCTTCCTTTAACTTCCTGAGCCTGGTATCCAGGTTGCCGCGAAGCATCTGAATTTCCAGGTCCGGCCTCATGTGCAGTATCTGGGCCTGGCGTCTGAGGCTGGAGGTTCCCACTGTGGCCCCGGTGGGCAGGGAACTGATGTCGGGATAACTGGTGGACAGCAGAACATCGAACCTGGATTCTCTTTCAGGGATTATTCCAAGCTTAAGCCCCCGGGGAAGCTCAGCCGGCATATCTTTCATGCTGTGCACCGCTATGTCGGCCCGACCATCCATGAGGGCCTCTTCAATCTCCTTGACGAAAAGCCCCTTGCCCCCGACCTTGGCCAGAGGCACATCAAGGATCTTGTCCCCGGTGGTCTTTACCTTTAAAAGCTCCACTTCCAGCCCTGAGTAGCGCTCCCTCAGGCGCGAGGATATATGTTCCGCCTGCCACAGGGCCAGCTTGCTGCCCCGTGTGGCTATGACAACTTTTTTCATTATGGTACCGTCCGTGAATTACAGGTTGCTGCTCATACCTCAGGCCAGGCCTTTATTTCGCTTCTGGGCGGAAGCGGGGTCTTGTGCCCCAGGGAATCCACCCGGACAAAGGTGATTTTGTTGGCAAAAACCTTTACTTCCTGCTCGCCTCCCGGCCTGTCGGAATAGACATTTACATCATAGGTCACCGAGGACTTGCCCTGGCTGCAGAATTCGATATTAAACCGCAGGATGGACCCGTTGGGCACCTGCTCGGTGAAGCGAATCTCGTTCATGGCAATGGTCACCAGCTTGCACCCGCGGTATTCCTTGCTGGCGGCCAGCCAGGCGAACTCGTCCACCCATTTGAGCATGACCCCGCCGAATAAAAACCCGTGATGATTCAGGTGTTCCGGCCTGACAAGGGTATAATTGTTCATGTGACTGCCCTCAAGCGTTAAATTTCTGACCTTTTAACAAAGCTGCCCCCTTGAGCATGCCGAAACAGCCAGCCAGCATCATGTCTCCCCCGGGGCACAGAAAATGCGCCTGAAATCCCTCCAGGAGCCTTCGCCTGGGGCCAAGGAGGAACACCGGACCAAATTCCATACCTGCAGCCTCGTCCAGAACCCGGCAGCCATGCCCCCGGTCCTCAAAGACCTCTTCATTTGTCAGCCTGCCGGCCCGGAAACTCTCAAGCTGCGCCCAGAGCTTTTCTCCGTCCAGCATGCCGGTATGGTGTTCGTAAATCCCCATGACCCTGCCCCTGTATACCAGGAAGGCTATGGTATGGCTGTTGCCGGCGTTTACTACGCAGATTCCCTGCTGCTGTGACAACTCCTCCACCTCCGGCACAGACAGGGCCCCCAGAAGGGCCGCAGCA
>NZ_QYZY01000216.1:0-1300 GCF_003838035.1 Desulfonatronospira sp. MSAO_Bac3
ATGAAAATGATTTCCTAAAAGTGCGAACCCAAGCACATCCACAAAGTAAAATGCACTGAGCTTTTTGACCAGTCCCAGCAGGAAATCATTGTCTTTGTCCTTGATGGGCAGGCCCTGCAAAGCTGTTCTGGAAACTATATGGTAGATAGTAGGCTGGTTGTCTCGGATAAACCTGGCTATTCTTGGCATTATGAACCTCCGTGAAGGCTTGTGGTTGCTGAGTAGAAGATATTTTTAGCAGAGATGATGTTGTTTGTAAATATGAACCTGTCCCTTTGATTTCTTATGTATACAAAAAGCTTCGCAACTTCAGGGCCGGGATAGAAGCCATCATCTCCGCCATGAAGCGGGCCTTTGGTCTGGACCGCTGCACCTGGAGAGGCTGGGAGGGCTTCAAGCAGTACGTCTGGTCCAGCGTGGTTGCCTTCAATCTCCAGATTCTGGCCACTGCTTAGTAAACCCAGAGGTGACAAAGCTCACTCCCAGGGAGTAGTACGTCGAAAAATTAGCTTTACGGTATATTTTTTCATAGAACGTGTTACCCGGCCTGAGATAAGGGGATATTAACCCCAGTATAAATCTTTTAGCAGACTATAGCTCTTGCGCAACCGGGGTTTCCGGATGGAAACTAAATAGTTCAATGCCCTGAGTGGCTAAATTCCAGTTAGCCTATAATTATTCGCGGTGCAAATCCACCCAGACTTGCACCATCCTCAGCTGTTTGGTGGGCAGGCTTCCGGCTCCCTTCCAGCCCGTAGGCTTATAGACCGGCTTCCGGCTCGTAGAGCCTACAGCTCGGAGAGAGGGTAGGCCCCTATGGCTTCCTGCTCGGAGAGCTTTCCAGCTCGGAGAGGCCGGAGGCTGCTCTCTGAAGCCTTCTCTTGGAAAGCGCGGGGTATGCGGGGTACTTTAAAGCTTAAAAACTGGATGAAAAAACCAGGCGGGGTAAAGAAAGCCGGAGCCAGTGCTGGTGACTGAAACCTGACCACTGCCTCCTGATACCTGACACCTTCTTCAAAGGGCGGGGTAAAGCTGGGTATTGCGGGATACTGGCAACATAACTTCACCTAGTTGAACAGACCGAAGGTCTACGGCACAGCCGTGTTCAACCGGGTAAACTGGCAACATAATGTCCCTAATTCTTTTTTTTGCATAAACTACCTCCACCAGCTTAAATCACTGCGCCATGCCAATAAAAATTGTTGACAATCGATTGTTGCATGCTTAAAAGATTTATGGAGGCTTTGTCGGCGTAAGCTGGCATTGCCTTTTTTTTATGTCTCATCTCTTCGCGAACTTA
>NZ_QYZY01000217.1:0-2871 GCF_003838035.1 Desulfonatronospira sp. MSAO_Bac3
CCAGCACAGCCGGTACTTAGCGAGGGACAGTCCCCAGGCCTTGTGCCAGTAATCACCACCGAGGACCCCCTGAATGGTTACTCCCGGAAGGTTCAGGCCGGGGCGGGACTTTACGCCGGGTTCTCGTCTTCCAGAGAATCTACTATGCCCAGGGGACGGATAACTCTGTCCATCACCTGGTTTCCGGCCCGTTCCGGGTCCTCCTGCCTGCAGTGCTCATAAACATCCACCAGGTTCAGGGCCAGCTCCCGGCCGCGCTTGTAGCCGGCTGTTCGCGCTTCTTCAATTTTTTCCCACCTGGGATTTTGCATGAAATCCTGCACAGCCGGGACAATCTCGGGATAGAGAATCCTGGAAAGCGGCCTGGTCAAAGCAGCATAAAATCCCAGGGAGGAACTCCTGCGCTCTCTGATGACATGATCCAGCAGACCTCCCCGGCAGGTATCAGCCAATATATCCCGCACTGTACGCGCGAAAAACTCCACTAATGTGCCGGCCTGCTCCGAGACAATACGCTGCCATAAATCCCCGGGAAAAACATCCACTAAGGATTCGCCTATCTCGTGATAGACCCAGGTTTGCAGCTCTGCATCGCAGACCCTTAAAAAACCGTCCTGATAACTCCCCGGCTGCCTGCGCAGCCTGTGCAGGTTGATCCCGTGGCAGTCAAAGGCAAAGGCCAGCACCCTGGCCGAAGAAGCCCGAAGCTCCAGAATTTCGTCCCAGAGAAGAGTGGCCATGGACCGTCTTCTGCCGATTATCAGGTTTCCCTGGCGCATGAGGGGCACGCTGAAAATATCCCTGGCCAGCTCCTGGTCCACAATACATACGGTCATGCCTTCCTTTTCGTGTTTTCTGGCCACGCGCCCCAGGAAATAGCTGGGCTTCATTCCGGTCACCAGACCCGCGCCGTAGTGCAGGTCAGAACCTGCAAGCAGGGCATTGACCTGTGAGGGTTCCAGGCTGTCCAGGTTCTCTCCCTCTACCATCAAAGGTTCAGGGGATCTGCCTTCCAGGTCCAGCCACATGTTTTCGCGGTCTTCCACCCATTGCAGAAGATCTCCCTGATGCGGCTCCTGCCAGGGAGGCATATCCACTTCCCATTTATACAGGTTACGCAGGCGCAAAAGGAGCATGCACAGGGAAAAAGTACCGCTGTAATTGGCATCCGATATATGACAGTTGAGTTGTACCTGATTTTTAAGAGATGTAATATCTAATGGCATGCTGTTCATGCTATCTGCACGAATATATAAAGTAAAGATGCGGGCAAGAATCCTGAGAAATCAGTCTTCTGCAGCACCATACCCACCGCCGCCCGGAGTGCTGATAATCAACTCATCACCTGTGCTTAATACTTCTCTGAACTTGCCCGGCCGGGAATGCCACTGGCCATCCAGCCGGACACGGTTTTCCCCGGGCATTCCCTGCCGGCCATCCTTAAGACCGTAAGGACCAGTCCTTCTTCTGTCCGAAAGCACCGTGACCTCGCAGGGGACAAGCACCTGCATATGCCTGTAAATGCCCTGACCTCCGCAGAATCTGCCCCTTCCGCCAGAGCCCGTGCGCAGACCATATGCTAGCACCCGGAACGGATAAGTATGCTCCAGGGCCTCTACCGGGGTGTTCAGGGTATTGGTCATGTGCGAATGCACCCCGCTTTCCCCGTGATGCCTGCAGGAGGCCCCCATTCCGCCGGCCAGGGTCTCGTAATAGGTAAAGGCCCTGCCCGAGCGGGGGTCCACTACGCCTATGGTCACGTTGTTCATGGTACCCTGGGAAGCAGCAGGAATCCTTTCCGGAATCGCCCTGGACAGGGCTCCCAGGATAACGTCCACTATGCGCTGGGAAGTCTCCACATTGCCCCCGGCCACCGCCCCCGGGTGCAGGGCATCCAGGACTGATCCCGGCCTTGTATGCACCTTCACCGGCCTCAAGCACCCGCTGTTGGCCAGAATATCCTCGTTGACCAGGCAACGAAGCACATACAGGACACAGGACATGGTGATGGCCCGGACCGCATTCACCGAGCCTTTGACCTGGTCCGCACTAGCGGTGAAATCCAGTCCGGCGGTGCTGCCCTGAACACTTAGTTCCAGCCTTAAAGGAATCCCGGCAGCTCCCTGCCCGTCATCGTCCAGAAAGTCCTCAAACCGGTAAGTACCGTCAGGTATGGAGGCAATGGTCTTTTGCATCATTCTTTCCGAGTAATCAATAAGGGCCTGGCCATAGTTGTGCACCAGTTCCGGCCCGTACCTGTCAATGATTTCCTCCAGCCTGGCTATGCCGGTAAAATTGGCCATGACCTGGGCGGATAGGTCTCCCTCCCGTTCCCCAGGAGTGCGCACGTTTTTCAAAAGCAGCCTGAGGATATGTTTTTCCATCCTGCCCCGGCGCATGATCTTCACCGGAGGGATAATCACGCCTTCCTGATACAGAGAGGTTGAAAGGGGCATGGAGCCTGGAGACATGCCGCCTATATCACTGTGATGCGCCCTGTTGGCCACGAAGAAAAGAGGTCTGTCTCCCCCGGCGAACACCGGAGCCACAAGGGTTATATCCGGAAGGTGGGTTCCACCCTGGAAGGGGTCGTTTAGCATGACCACATCGCCTTGTTGAATCACATCCAGCTCTGTATCCTGGACTGCCGCCTGCACGGACAGGGGCATGGACCCCAGATGCACAGGTATATGCGCGGCTTGGGCTATCATCTCCGCCTGCGGGGAAAACACCGCACAGGACAAATCCCGGCGTTCCTTGATGTTGGAGGAAAAGGCCGTCCGGGTCAAAACCATGCCCATCTCCTCGCAGATGGAGGAGAAGCGGTTCTTGAAGACCTCCAGAAGTATGGGGTTTATGGTCATGGTAATA
>NZ_QYZY01000218.1:0-3802 GCF_003838035.1 Desulfonatronospira sp. MSAO_Bac3
AACCCATGGCGGCTGCTTTCTCAGGTGGTGATTCCCCTGGATGCCTTCAAGCCTCTGGACAACAGGCAAGGCATGTCCAGATCTTGCAGCTTATGGCGGCAGGGCGGAAAACAAAGGCAGCTTCTGGAATCTGATCTGGCCTGGAGACGACAATGTTCTTGCTGCTGCCTTTACTGCCAGGGATGCTGAGATAACTCCACAAGCCAGCCTGTTGACCCTGGAGGATTCCAGGATACGAGCTTTGGCCATGCGGCTTCCTTGTTGGGCGCCTGGCCAGCCACTGCCCGTGACCACAATTCCTGGTGCTGCTGCTTCTCTTCAAGGGGTGTGGTCTTTGTGGCGTATTGCTATTATCACCCAGGACTGGAAAAAGGTGCGGATCATGCCCCTTTTCATCGATGATCAGGGCAAGAATTTCAGTTTAAGCGCCAGGAACATCTGGGATCTGTTGCTCAGTGCAGAGCCTGTTATACATGATTATCTGGGCAGCCAGAGTTCTTACAATTGGTATGAGTATTCTTCCAGGGTTGCGGAAAAGCAGGGTCAGCCTCAGTATCAAGAGCTTTTACAGGAGCATGCAAGCCAATTGAGCCGGGAGCAGGAAAAAATGCGTTATTATTTCGCAGCCAGAAGAAAAATAATTGAGAGCATTGGACTGCCTGAAGTGCGTGCATATCGCTTCAGGAAGCTGGAACAAGAAGAACAGGCCAGCCAGGCCGAGTTGCAGAGAAAGGCTGAGGTTCTGCCAGAGATTGAGCCATTGCTTATGCTGCGTATACAGGGGGAAAAATGACTGGATGGCGGGAGCATATCCTTGCTGATTTCAGCCCGGGAACAGCCGGATTAACTCTGGTTGCGGATCCTGATGGCCTGCTGCTGGAAGCAGGTATGCTGGAGAGGATTCAAGAGAGAGGATTTGCTCTGATTCCCTTTGAAAGCCATGTCGAGTTTCGCTTTGCCTTTGAATCCAGTTTCAGATCAAAGTGGGATGAGAACCTGGAGAAAGAGCAGGCTGTGGTGGTGCATGTAACTCAGGATGATCTCCAGACTCTGCCTTATGACCTTTTACAGGCCGGTCGCAGGCTGCATCTTTCTCTGGCAGGGATTTTCCCCAATTTCAGCTACCCGGTGCTGGCAGCTTTGGATAAGTCTGATTTGGATGCCTTGTATCTGGCCCAGAAGGATCTGGCCTCTGAAAGGCTTGGGGACAGAAGCAGTAAAGATTTTATTCTGCGTCATGTCTACTCCATTGCCCCGGAACTACTGAAGCATACTGCTGATCTTCTGCGCATGCTGTTACGGATGCATTACAGGCAAATTCACCTGCCATCCCTGTTCCAGGAGCACCTGATCCAGGAGATTGAAAAAAACGGACGTTTTTCTGATTGGCCCCTGGGAACAATAGTCCCTGATAGAGAGGCATTTTTGGCCTTTTTGCAGGAGCGCTGGGAGTATTTTATCCAGCAAAAATCATCGCAACAGATTGCGTCTCTTCAGGAAAACAGGGGAGTCTTCAATCCAGTCTATCCCGGCCCTGTTGATCTGCCGTTTGAACATCACGACGTCCGTGTCTATCTGGACACACTTTTTTTGGATGGACTGCTGGAGCCTGTAGATCATCCCCAGAGTCAGGCTTTGAGCGAAACCTGGGTCAGTCTGGGGGTGCGCATTGATCCAGAGGCGGATCGCATAAAAAGACTGGAAAAGCTTTATTCCTCCCTGCGGGATGACCTTCCCGGACACCAGGCCCGGCACGGGGAGTGGCTGACTTTTGCCAGAAGCTGGGCTGAGCTTCTGGCCTTGTGGCTGCAAACCGATAAGGAGCCGGTCCCCGGTATTGAAGACAAGATCCGGGCTGTTCAATTGGAGCTGGATAATATTCTTGCTGTCTGGGCGGAAAATAAGCTTGGCGGGCTGATCAACCTGCCCCCCGTACCCCCGGTTATGCTGCATCATATCCCGCGCTTCCTGGCCCGCAGTCTGGAGCAGACCCAGGGTGGCAAAGTAGCTCTGGTAGTCCTGGACGGACTTTCTTTTGATCAATGGGTGACCATGCGCAAGGTGCTTGCTTTGAACACAGATTTTCTTTTTCGAGAAAATGCGGTTTTTGCCTGGCTGCCCACAACCACCTCCATTTCCAGGCAGGCCCTGTTTGCTGGACGTCCTCCTGTGTTTTTTCCGGACAGCATTCATACCACTGGTAAAGAAGCGCATCTCTGGCGTCAGTTCTGGGCTGATCATGGTATCAAAGAACAGGAAACAGTCTACGCCAGGGGGCTGGGTGATGATATCACTGATGAACTGCACCATCAGCTCGCCAGCCCGCAGACCAGGGTGGCCGGTCTGGTGGTGGATAAGGTGGACAGGATAATGCATGGAATGGAGCTTGGATTGGCAGGTATGCATAATCAGATCAGGCAGTGGGCCGGGCAGCCTTTTCTGGGCGATCTGCTGGATATGCTTTTGCAGGCCGGATACCAGGTGTTTTTGATCTCTGATCACGGAAATATCCAGGCTGCAGGATGCGGACGTCCAGCAGAAGGAGCCCTGGCCGCAACCAGGGGGGAAAGGGTCCGCATATTTCGTGATCCAGCATTGCGGGAAAGAGTTGCATCCAGCTTCCCCGAGGCCATCGCATGGTCCGGCTCCGGTCTGCCAGAGGATGTTTTTCCTTTGATAGCCCCCCACAGGCAGGCTTTCGTTTCAAACACCAGGCAGCTGGTTTGTCATGGAGGAATTAGCCTTGAAGAACTGGTTGTGCCTTTGGTGCAGATTGAGAGGAAGCAGACGTGACAGCAGATAAATTTCAAATAGGCTGGAGCCAGCGCATCCGTCTGGAGTGGCTGGAACGTACAGCAAATTTGGTTTTGGCGGGTAATGACAAAGACACTGTTTTTGCCTCTCTGCAGCAGGATTTACAAGATCAGCTCTCCATCGGCGGAACTGCTAAACGGGGCAACAGGGAAAAAGTTATTACCATCTTAATGAAGCTGTGGTCCGTTCCTCCCAGGCATTTGCAGGATTTTCGCAACCGAGGGCTTAATCTGCTGCAGGTTCTTCCGGTAAAGCAACATCTTCTGGTTCATTGGGGCATGGCCACGGCTGTATATCCATTCTGGGCCGGTGTAGCAGAGCAGACAGGCAGACTTTTGCGTCTGCAGGGTCATGTTGCCGCTGCCCAGGTTCAACGACGCATCAGGGAACGCTATGGTGAGCGGGAGACCGTTTCCAGAGCAGCCAGGCGGGTGCTGCGTTCTTTTATGGACTGGGGGGTGCTTGAGGATTCTGGCAAGAAAGGAGTATATGTACAAGGGCGGAATTTGCCTGTGGATACTTCCGAATCCATGGGCTGGCTGATAGAGGCCTTGCTGCGGGCAGGCTCCAGGGACTCGGCATCTCTGCACAGCCTTATGCATAGTCCCAGCCTGTTTCCTTTTTCATTTTCCGGGAGCGTTTCCTTGAATACATATCCCGGTCTTGAGTTTATACGCTTTGGTATGGATGAGGATATGGTAATGCTGAGCAAGTGAGAATTTATCAGGGCATGTGTTGTTCTGTTGTTCGGGTTGTTGTTCGGGTCGGACCCAGCCAATATATTGAAAATATTTGATAAGAGCTCGTTTTTTGCTTGATTTTGAGTCTTAGAACCGCCATTTTGATGTGGAAAAAGCAGTTCTAAACGTCTATTCTCCGAGGCGACATCTATCCTGACACATGGAAAATAAGGTAACAGGTAACCATTCAAGGGGTGCCAGCAATCGCCACCGGGAATAGGCCTGAGGCGTACTCCCCAGCCGTGAGC
>NZ_QYZY01000219.1:0-5383 GCF_003838035.1 Desulfonatronospira sp. MSAO_Bac3
CAAAGTCTACATGAAAGACTACAAAAAAAGCCAGGGTTGACATGCAGGACGACTTTACGGGGTGAACCGGTTAGCATAGTCGTACAACTATAGAAAAAGGGATTGTTCGAAAAAAATGGAAATCTCTTCCTGGCGACAGAGATCCTTATATCTCGGTATCGAAAATATCGGGTATCACCTGGCATGATTTGGGTTTACATGCTGCTTCGGCCCTTCGACTGCCAGAGCAAGTGCAGGGTATTTAGAGTTATTTATTTTTGTATTTGATAAGTTTTCAGACTTATGCCCATAACAGAAAGGAGGTGTATCTTGAAACCGGAAGTCAGTTTTTTAAACCAGTCGAGGTGCTTTCTTGCGGCCCTGACTGCGATTTTTGTGTTTTTTTGTCTGTCCTCGCCTGCGGCAGGCTCTGAGGACCCGTCTTCAGATAACCACGGACTGATGCTGGCAGGTCTTTCAGAGCTGGAGGGAACACACGGCCACGGACCATCCGATCTGGATGCTTTGGAGGGTACCTATGGCCATGAGGAAATGTCTGTGCAGGACGACGGCATAACCTGCTCCGGAGAATCGGTCTGCCTGGAGGCTGAGACTCAGCTGCCCCTGAGGGTGCTGCCGCGTCCTTTTTCCCATGTATACAGTGAGCCGGCAGCAGATGCGGACAATATTGTCATTGCCAATATCCCGGCCTTTCATCCCCTGTTTGTATTTGAACGAAGAGACATCGACATGAGTGATCCGGCCAGTCCCAAAGGGTGGTACCGCGTGGGCCAGTCAAGGGACAGTCACCAGGGCTGGATGCAGGCCGCGGACGTTATGGAATGGCGTCAGGCCCTGCTGGTTTCCTATACTCACCCGGGAGGTCAGATTGAGGGCCGAAATCCTGTGCTCATGTTCCGGGAACTGGACAGCCTGAAAGAACTTGTTGACGACTTCGGGCGTCAGGACAGGGCCCGCGAGATCTACCAGGGCATTGAGACGGGCGATGTGCCCGGGGAAATAGTGAGCATGGAGCCACAGCGTTTCGTGGACATAACAAAGCAGTTCTACATCCTGCCCATCCTGGACTGGGAGGAAACCAGCATCATGGGCGATGACGTTCGCCTTCTGCAGCTGGCCGCAGCCGTACCCGAGCAGCGAGGGGCCGACACCCTGGAAGACGAGGAGTACAGCTCCCAGGCCCGGATTCAGCGCGGCGATCAGGCCGGGGCCCGGATGGAAGATCTGAATGTGGATATAGTCTTTACCATTGACACCACCCGGAGCATGCAGCCCTTTATCGATATGACCAGGGAAGCTGTGGTGAAAATGGTCCAGGATTTTACAGATGACACGGCAGCACGTTTTCGTTTCGGGTTGGTGGGTTTCAGGGACTGCATCGACACCGTCCCCTGGCTGGAATACGATGTGCTAAACTTCACTCCGGAACTGGTGGACGGTGATAGGCTCATCCACCTGCTGGAACATGAGCTTGAAGAGACCGAAGTAGGCAGTGGGGACTATGCAGAGGAAGGCTTCGCCGGCGTGGACGAGGCCCTGCGCTCCGACTGGAGGGATAATTCTCTTCGTTTCATGGTTTTCATCACCGACGCCAGCTCCAACCCCAAAGGTGACCCACAGAACACCACCGGCAAGGATGAGCATGACCTGCGCCGGGAAGCAGACGATGCCCAGGTACATATTCTGGCCATTCACCTTCTGGACCCCAGGGCAACGGAGGATCATCCCATAGCCACCCCGCAGTATATGAAGCTCTCCCAGGTAAGGGGCAGCAGCGAATCGGCCTACACCTCCGTGGATGCTTTTGAGCAGGAAGAATATCAGGCACTGGTGGATGATATAGTCATGGAGATTAACGATCTGCTGCAAAAGGCGCTGGGCACAGACGATGATGCCGCAGCTGCCACAGCCCAGGTCCAGGACGAACCCCAGGAGGTGGGCCAGGGACAGGAGGCTGTGGGCAAGCTCTGGGAAGCGGCCCTAGTGGAGTACATCGGACAGTCCGCAAGCCCTCCCAAGGATATTGTGGCCTGGGCCATGGACCGGGATCTGGTCTACACTGCGGACCGTTCCCTGGAGGTGCGGGTGCTTGTGAACAGGGATCAGCTGAGCTCCCTGGCCCAGGCCCTGGACAATGTCATTCAGGCCCTCATGCGCGCAGAAGTGACCCAGATGCAGTTTTTCGAGGCCCTGCAGAGCGTTTCCAGTCAGACCATGCAGAGTCCTGAGGATATATCCGGTGCCGGCAGGCTGGCTGATACCGGCCTGCTGCCGTCCTTTATCCAGGCCCTGCCGTATAAAAGCGATATCCTGTCTTTAAATGACGAGATGTTCGCCAGCATGACCGCTGAGCAGAGATCCCAGCTGGAGTGGAATATCCTGGCCAAGCTGGAGCAGTACAGGGCCATTAATGAGCAGGTGGATGTATGGTTCAGGCTTAATGAAACCGATCCGGACCGGGAAATGGTTTATCCCCTGCATCTGGATTATCTGCCATGATTTAACTATTCAGGGATTCTGGGATTGGGGAATTGTGGAATTCTGGGATTCAGGGATGCAAGGCACTGGGTGTGGGGCATGGGGAAGAATTTATGGGAGTGATAACCGGGGACTTTGTCAGTGATACATCTGGATAACCTGTATAAGCGGCGGGAGCAGGCCGGCAGCGTATTTGAGCTGTTTGTGCCGGAGCTGAAAATCGCCCCGGGGCGGATGGTGGCTCTGGTGGGAGACAGCGGCTGCGGCAAGAGTACGCTTCTGGACATGCTGGCCCTGGTCATGCAGCCCACCCGGGTAGGGAGGTTCATCCTCAATCCCGGCCGGGAGCAGGATGCTGCCATTGATGTGCAGTCCCTGTGGGAAAACGGTCTGGAGTCCCACCTGGCCCGGCTCCGACGCAACTTCATGGGCTATATTCTGCAGACAGGCGGTCTGCTGTCCTTTTTAAGCGTTATGGACAACGTGTGCCTGCCGGCCAGAATAAAGGGCAGCAAGGATTATCTGACGCAGGTGACAGCTCTGGCTGCAAGACTGGGCATTGAGCACTGCCTGAAACGCAAACCGGATTACCTGTCCATAGGCCAGCGCCAGCGTGCGGCCATCTTGCGGGCCATGGCCCACGGTCCGGCTCTGGTCCTGGCTGACGAGCCCACAGCAGCAGTGGACAAGGCCAGGGCCAGGATCATCATGCAGGATCTGCAAAGCGTCACCCGGGAGTCGGGCACGGCTGTGGTGGTGGTCACCCACGATACCGAACTGGTGACGGATGCGGACGTCACTTACAGCTTTGTCCTGGGCCAGAGCAGTGAAGGCCTGGTCCGGGCTGAGTGCAGGCGGAGCAAATGATGTCGTCTGACAAAAATTACCCTCTCAAGGTCGTACCACGGCTGGCCGCATCCAGCCTGGTGCACGACCGTATTCTGACCCTGTGCCTGATTATAGCCCTGGCCGCGGTCATTGCACCGCTGCTTATTCTTCTGGGGCTAAAGCACGGCACCATTGAAACCCTGCGGGACAGACTGGTGGAAGACCCTGTGTACCGGGAAGTCCGGCCGGCCCAGATATATGAGTTTTCCCCGGAATGGTTTGAGCAGGTGGGCAGCTGGCCCGGGGTGGAGTTCATCGTTCCCTCGGTGCTGCCCCTGTCTTCCATAGTGCATGTGGAACATCCACACACCGGCAGGCTGGAAATGTTTGATCTTATATCCAGCGGTCCGGGAGATCCTCTGCTCCTGGAAAACGGTGCCCCGGCACCAGAAGACGGGCAGTGCGTGATTACCCATGAGGCCGCCCGGGTTCTCGGTCTTGAGCAGGGAGATGTCCTGGAGGCCAGGGTCACCCGGAGCCGGGGAGGCCGCAGGGAGATGGCGGCAACGGGCCTGGAGGTGGCTGGAGTATTGCCTCCCAGGGCCGGATCCCTGCCCCGGATTTATGCTCCATTATCCTTTGTAGTGGATATCGAAGCCTATAAAGAGGGTTACGGTGTACCAACGAGGGGTTGGGAAGGTGATACTCCAGAGCCTTACCTCAGCTATGACGGGGTGCTGCTATTGATGCCTGATCCCATGGACCCCATTGAGCGCACCGGGCTGATTATAAACACCGGTTTCGCCGGCATAAACAAGGCTGAACATTCTCAAGTAACAGAAAAAACCGCTGTGCCACTGCCTGAGGAATGGACTGCTTACAGCCTGAGCACTCCAGGCAGTCCGGCCACCATGTCCTGGATCCGGGCTCTGCGCCAAAAGCTGCGGGGCAAGGAACATATCCTGCTGCCCTATGTCAGCGGAGTTGTGCTCCAGGATGCTGCAGGCAGGGAAATATCTCCGGCAGGGCTGTCCATAAGCCGCAGGGAGGCTCTTCTGCTGGGAGTGGATTATCCTCCCTGGGGAGGTTTTACCGGCAGTGCAGCACCGGCGGACAGACTGACCCGGGTTCTTTTGCCTGAAGATTCAGATTCCGGGCTGGAGATGGTTTTTCATGGAGTGCTGCAGTTGGATATAGAGCTTGAAAAGGCTGGAACCACAGATCTTCAAAGGCCCCTGGTCCCGGCGGAGCTCATGGGCGTGCTGCGAACAGCCAGCCAGCGCGGAGTGAAGCTGGAATCCGAGTCAGGGGAGTTTGCCATGGTCAGGGGCGGCTTCAGGGGTTTTCGCCTGTATACCGAAAGTATTGACGATGTTCCCAGGGTATACAGGCAGCTGCAGGAAGAGGACATGGAGGTTCTGGCCCAGGTGGAAACCATCCAGCGCATTCAGGTGCTGGATGCCGGACTTACCAGGCTTTATTCCCTGTTGGCCCTGCTGGGAATAAGCGGTGGAACGGCGGTTTTGCTTTCCAGCCTTTATGCCGCGGTGGAACGGCTGCGCAGGGACCTGGGTGTACTGCGCTTAGTGGGCCTGGGACGCAGGCATGTGTTTTTCCTGCCCATGGTCCAGGGACTGATGATAGCTGCTGCCGGGCTGATGCTTGGTTTTGCCTGCTACTACACCCTGGCGGCCATGATCAATCATACCTTTGCCTCGGAGCTGGCCCCGGGGGAGAGGTTCTGCTCCCTGCCCCTGAGTTATAAAGGCGGAATAGTTTTTCTGACCACCTGCCTGGCCCTGGCCGGCTCGCTGGTGGCTGCCTGGAGGGCAACGCGCATAGATCCGGCCGAAGTAATCCGGGATAACTGATGCAGATAAGCGTCTCACCCGGGCACGCCGGGAATCAAATCTGTGAGTAAATGGATATGAATAAGGAAGTGTTCATTACATAACGAACCACCCCTGCCCCTCCTTAACCAAGGAGGGGAGTAGACCGTACTTTACGTACAAAATGATACACCTGTGTGACAGCGGTATGCTGAAATAGTTAAAGAAGGAAGTGTTCATTACATAAC
>NZ_QYZY01000220.1:0-9173 GCF_003838035.1 Desulfonatronospira sp. MSAO_Bac3
AGAACTAATTTTATATGGCACCGCCATTGCTTTGACCCTTCAAAAACTCGAAGGAGGGTATTAACATGTCTTTGGTCATAAACAATAACTTAATGGCAATGAATGCCGCACGTAATCTGGACCACCATTACGGCGACCTGGCCACATCCACCAGGCGGCTGTCTTCGGGGCTCAGGATCGACACTGCGGCTGACGATGCGGCTGGACTGGCAATCAGGGAACTCATGCGGGCAGATATTGCCGCCATGAACCAGGGCGTAAGAAACGCCAATGACGGCATATCGGCAATCCAGACTGCCGACGGTGCCCTGGAAGTCATTGACAACAAGCTCATCCGCATGAAGGAACTGGCTGAGCAGGCTGCCACCGGGACCTATACTTCGGATCAGCGTAAAATCATTGACCAGGAATATCAGCAGATGAAGTCCGAAATAAACCGCATTGCCAATGCTACAGAGTTCAACCAGGTTAAACTACTGGACGGCAACCTGGGTGAAGATGAAGGCAATCCCATGAAACTCCATTTCGGTCCCCGCAACAATGACGGAGAAGACTTCTACTATGTAAACATGGGGGATGCCACTGCCAGGGGAATAGGCCTTGAGGACTCATTTCTCAGGCTGGCTGCAGAAGAACGTATGGAAAACCTGGCTGGCAAAGAAAGTGAACTGCATAATATATATACCAAGCTGTCAGACGGAGAACCAGAAAATCCGGAAGAAGTAATGGATGATGTAATAGAAGCCCGTGACAGCATGGAAGGACTTTTTCAGGACATCGTAGAAGCCAAAAAAAGGATTGAAGAAAACGATGAAGAGGAATGGACTGATGAAGAACAGGATTTTATGGATCATGTCGAAAGCGCTAAAGAATCTCTTGATGCAGCCATTGAAGAATATGAAGGCGATGATCCAAGCTGGACCGGCGACGGTAGCATTAGAGATCATATAAGTGAGGCTCTGAATCATAACTATGACCGAACTGTAGACCTTGATGATGATGATTTTGTCAGCGGAGGCATATATACCCTGCAGATAGGTGATGAAACTGTCACTGCCCAAAGTGATGGAACAGCTTCTGGAACGGCAAGCGCCTTTCTCGATGAAATCAATGGACTTGATGGTTATAGCGGTGTAGCTGATAATGGGACTATTACCATAACACAAGGCGCTGGAACTGATGAGATCCAGATATCAGCCGAAGGCATGCTGGCCTTTGAAAGTGGCAGCACAGAAATAACTGACGCGTTTGGACCTGACGAAGATTATGAATCCGGAGGAGAGGGCAGGTTAACTATTAAAGCTGGAGATGAAGAGCATACATTCTCAGGTGCGGTAGAAGCTGGTTCTGGTTCAGGTGATATGCATGAATTTCTGGAAAACGTGCTTGCTGGTCAGACTGAAAGCGGATTGGGAGATGACAATCTTAAGTTTAGCCTTGAATGGACCGGAGATGATGAGTTTATAATCAAAGCTGAAGACGAAGACGGCGATCCAGTGGAGATAACTGAAGCATCCTACGAACTTTTCAGTTCTGGAGATGATCCAGACAGTGATGACCCGGCATTTAGCAATTCAGACATCCTTGGACTGGGTCAGCCGGCTACCAATGCAGAAATAAGCGATGATCTTTACACTCTTGGGCAGAATTTAGATAAAAATATAAATGAAACTGCTCCAACAATGTTCGCTCAGCAAGCCCTGGAGGACATAGATGCGGCCATTGAGAAGAAGGACCGCATCCGCGCCGACCTGGGTGCCTTCCAGAACCGCCTGGAAAGCACCATCTCCAACCTGCAGATCCAGGCTGAGAACCTGCAGGCTGCGGAATCACGCATCTCTGATGCAGATGTTGCCTATGAAATGACCCAGTTCATGCGCAACCAGGTCCTCTCCCAGGGTGCCACGGCCATGCTGGCCCAGGCCAACACCCTGCCCCAGATGGCTATGCAGCTCATGGGCTAACCACACGGCTGAGGCGACCAAAGACATGGGGGCCGGGACTTGACCCCCCGGCCCCACCCTGAAAATCATGGTCACCTGACATCAGCCGTCTTGACGGAATCCAGGTATTCCAGCGCCTTGCTGGCAGCCTTCTGTTCGGCCTTTTTCACGCTGCCGGCCATGGCCTCGATGCCGGTACCGTCCGGAAGCTCCACCTGGACCCGGTAAATCTTTTCATGTTCCGGCCCGTAGCTGTCAATCAGTGTATAAACAGGCCTGGCCCGAAACAGGCCCTGGGTCTTTTCCTGCAGCCTGCTCTTGAAATCCTTGGATACAGGCAACGCTTCCACCCTGTCGGGGATGAAATCCTCAAATAGGGCTGCAATGCACTCAAAGGCCCCGTCATAACCGGAATCCAGGTAAACAGCCCCCAGAATGGCCTCCAGGGTATCAGCCAGCACTGAATCCCTGTCCCGGCCTCCCTGCAGCTCCTCTCCCCTGCCCAGAAAAATATAATCGCCCAGGGTCAGGGACCTGGCCAGCCTGGCCAGAGTGGGCTCGCTCACTAAGGCCGCCCGAAGCCGGGTAAGATGCCCTTCCGGTGCCCGGGGGAACCTGAAAAAAAGTACATTGGAAATGCACAGCTCCAGGACGGCATCCCCCAGAAATTCCAGCCTTTCATTATGCTCCATATGCCTTTCATTGGCATAAGAGCTGTGAGTAAGGGCCCTTACCAGCAGCTCAGGGTCATGGTATCTATAGCCGATTTTATCCTGCAGCTCATCCAGCAAATGCAAATCCTGATTCAATATTTCTCCTTGAGTACCGGCCCGGGGACAGTCCCCGAGACACCTTTTGTGACAATTAATGCGTACAGCACGCACTGCTCCCCTCCTTAGCCAAGGAGGGGCCGGGGGTGGTTATTATAATGACCACTTCCTTATTCCAGATTACTTGCAGTCTGGTCCTGTACTCTACGTATGAAGCCCTGTCAGCAGATAACATATAACAATCAATCATCAACAGCCTGGGCCGCCTGCCGGGCCAGGTGGTCGCAGCGCTCGTTGTATTCATGACCGCTGTGCCCCCGGACCCATTTGAATTCCACCTTGTGCTCCTGCAGCAGGGCGGCAAGTTCTTCCCACAGGTCCCGGTTTTTAACGTCTTCTTTCTGGGCTGTTTTCCAGCCGTTTCTCTGCCACTTTTCCAGCCACTTCTCATTTATGGCCCTGGCTATATACTGGGAATCAGTATGAATGCGCACCCGGCAGGGATATTTCAGGGCCTTCAGGCCCTCCAGCACGGCCATTAGTTCCATGCGGTTGTTGGTGGTCCCGGGAGTGCCCTGGGAAATCTCCTTTTCCAGGTCCCCCCACTTAAGTATTGCGGCATATCCTCCAGGCCCGGGATTGCCCAGGCAGGCCCCGTCGGTATAAATATCCACCACCTGCGTATTGTTATTCCTGCTCAATGGCCAGAAGCTCCTCTCCCAGTCTTTGCAGGGCCTGGTAAAGCCCCCTGGGCCAGTTGTCCCCCTGCCAGTATTCTTCAAAATGTTCTTCTTCCAGGTGCCGGGTAAAGTCGTCGGGCAGAGCCCTTCTAAGGACCGGGGGCCATACGATTTCAACCTCCTGGTTGGCAGGGCTGATACCCATGAAGATCACCCGGGAATCCGGCTCAGGCTTTTCTACAAAATGCTCGAACACCCTGATCTGAAGCCCGAATCCAAACCTGTCCTGCAGGCCTTTGGCAAAGGAGGACAGTTCATCCTTCTGTTCCCGGGACAGGGTCTCAGTCTCGTCCTGGACCACGTGGCTGGACAGGATAACGTCCATGGAACGCTCGTAGTTCTTCCAGAAAAGAAGCCCCACCACCACAAAAAGAAGGACCAGCAGAAACACCCTGAAAGTGCTGCCCTGCCTTCTGCTGCCGGAGCCCGAACGGGGAAAGAAGCTCATGCCCATGATTTACTGTGTCCCCTGCTCATTATGTATGTAAGGCTCAATAATCTTCATGTCCTTGATCTGTCCCGGCTCTGCATCCAGCTCCAGAAGAACGCGGTAATAAGTACCACTGTCCCGCTTTCGAGAATCGCTGTCCACCCCGGATACACGCCCGGTGAGAACATCTTCATCGCCTTGCTGCAGCCTGATGCTGACGGGGCTGTTCCGGCGCAGGTTTTCAAGCATGGATTCCGGAAGATATATCCAAAGCGAAACCCTGGCACGGCCGTCTATTTCCACATCTGCCGCAGGATGTCCAGGAAGCATCAGCTCGCCCCTGAAGCTTTTCTGCATATCCTGCCCGGTCATGCCGATCCAGGCGGGGTCCCCGGGATGCACCGCTGGATCCGGGTCTGATCGCCAGAGCCAGATCCCTCCCAGCACCAGGATGTGCAGAAGCACCAGAAGACAGACCTTGCGCATCTATCAGGACAGTTCCTGCACCCAGTTTTTCAGGGGCTTTTCAATGAGTTCGCGCAGTTCCTGCAGTCTGGCCTCGGATTCGGCTTCAAACCTGAGCACCAGGACCGGCTGAGTATTGGAGGCCCGCAGCAGGGCCCAGCCATCATCAAAAGCAATGCGCACCCCGTCCACATCCACTATGTCGTAATGCTGCCGGAAATACTCCTGGGCCTTTTTGACCACGTCGAACTTGATGCTGTCCGGGCATTCAACGCGGATTTCCGGGGTATTCACCGTCTTCGGCCAGTCATCAAGATAACCGCTCACGGGCTGACCCTGCTTCTTGGCCACAATCTCCACCATGCGCCTGGCCGCATACACTGCATCGTCGAACCCGTAATAACGGTCCGCGAAAAACATGTGTCCGCTCATCTCTCCGGCCAGCAAAGCGTCTTCCTCTTTCATCTTGGCCTTGATGAGGGAGTGCCCGGTTTTCCACATTATGGGCCTGCCGCCGTGCTTCTTGATATCGTTGAACATCAGGTGGGAACATTTTACCTCCCCGATGACGCAGGCCCCGGGATTTTGCTGCAGCACGTCCCGGGCATAGATGGCCAGGAGCTGATCTCCGTAAATCATTTTTCCATTTTCATCCACCACTCCTATGCGGTCTCCGTCTCCGTCCAGGCCGATGCCCAGCTGGGCGTTTTCTTTTTTCACCGTGGCCACCAGGTCTTCGTTGTTTTTCATGACAGTTGGATCAGGGTGGTGATTGGGAAAATTTCCGTCGGGCTCACAATAGATGGGTACCACGTCAGCCCCGGCATCCTCCAGGACCTGCACGCAGTCCAGGCCGGCGGCACCGTTGCCTCCGTCCACAACCACCTTTACCTTAGAGGCGGCGGGACCCTGGGCCTGCATGTACTCCCGGTAAACAGGCCTTATATCCATCTCCGTGGCCATGCCGTTTCCCTGGGCGAATTCTCCGGAGGCCATAATGCGGTAAACTTCCTGGATCTCCTCGCTGTGAATGGTGCTTTCTTCCGCCCAGACCTTGAAGCCGTTGAAATCAGGCGGATTGTGACTGGCTGTGATCATGACCCCGGCCCGGCGTTCCAGTTTTTTCACGGCAAAATAAAATAGCGGCGTGGACACCATATTCAAAAAGACCACGTCCACTCCGGTGCTGTTGAGCCCCTCGATCATGCGGGCCTGGTACTCGGGTGAACTGTGCCTGCAGTCATGGCCCACAACAGCCTGATCCAGGCCCATTCTGCGAAAATAAGTCCCGCAGGCTTTTCCCAGCACTTCCACCCATTCCGGATCAAAATCCTTGTCCACAATGCCCCTGATGTCGTAGGCCCTGAAAATGTCCTGCCTGATTTCCTTCATCGCCTGAAACTCCCTTTTTTATAAGTTGCTACCGGCCCGGCCGGCCGGATTTTCTTCAGAAAACTGTCAAACAATCTATTTACAGAAAATGTCTATAAAAAACAGCCCCGGATGTAAAACACTTTTGTTTTTCTTGACCAGGACCAGGCGCTGCACTAAATATAACCGCTGGATAAAACTATTTTTCTTAAGACTAATGCAATACCAGTTCAACTCCAGCGACTTCCCCCGGGATCCGGGCGTATACCTCATGAAGGATGAGCAGAACCGGATTATTTATGTGGGCAAGGCCAAGAACCTGCGCAGCCGGGTCAGCTCATATTTCCGCTCATCCAGGGATCCCTCACCCAAAACCAGGGTTATGCTGGGCCGGGTGTTGCAGGTGGACTACATCACCACCACCAGCGAAAAAGAGGCCCTGCTCCTGGAAGCAAGCCTCATCAAAAAACACAGGCCAAGATACAACATTGTCCTTCGAGACGACAAGCAGTACGTCCTTTTCCGCTTAGACAAATCCAGGCCCTACCCGGCCCTGGAACTAACGCGTTCAGCCAGGCGCGACGGCTCAGTCTACTTCGGGCCGTTTACTTCTGCAGCAGCGGCCAGGGAGACCATGAAGGTCATCAACAGGCTTTTTTACCTGCGCAAATGCGGGCACAAAAAATTCAGAAACCGGGTGCGCCCATGCCTGCAGCATTTCATCAGGCGCTGCCCCGGACCATGCTGCCTGGATGTGTCCACAGAGGAATACTCAAGGGAGATCCGCCGGCTGGAAATGTTTCTGTCCGGGCGCAGCGCAGAGATGATAAAAGGCATGGAAAAGGACATGCAGGAAGCCTCCCGGGAACTTGATTTTGAAAAAGCAGCCCTGCTGCGCGATCAGATTGAAGCGGTGAAGCAGACCACTAAGTCCCAGTCGGTGGTTTTCCCGGGCACCGGGGACATGGACGTGTTTGCGCCGGTTTATGTCCAGGGCGGAATGGGCATCGGGGTGCTCTTTGTCCGCCAGGGCAAGGTCCTGGACAGCAAGAATTTTTTCTGGCCGGAGCACCACCCGGAAAACGACCAGGAACTGCAAGACACCCTGGCCAGCCTTTTAAGCCAGTTTTACGGACCGGACAGTTTCATCCCGGAAAAGATCCTGCTTCCGGAAAAAATTCATGACCCGGCCCTGTTGCACCTGCTCATGGAATACCGCAAAGGCAAGGTCAGGCTTGTGGGGGCCAGGGGGGAGAGCCTGAAAGGCCTTTTAAACATCGCCCGCCAGAACTGTGAACAGCATGCCAGAGACCGAAGAGATGCCGGGACTCCCTTTCTGGCCGGGGTCATGGGCCTGGAGCGCGAACCTGAGCGCATCGAGTGTATTGACGTCTCCCACCACGCCGGGCGTAACACCCGCATGGGAGTGGTGACCTTTGTGGCCGGGGAGCCTCATAAAAAGGACTACCGCATCTACAACCTGCCCTCTGTTTCTCCAGGGGACGACTACCAGGCCATGCGCGAGTTCATCAGGCGCAGGAGCCGGTCTTCCAGTCCCTGGCCGGATCTTTTGCTTGTAGACGGGGGAAAGGGACAGCTGGGCACTGTCCAGAAAGCCCTGCAGGATGCTGGACAGGAAGGTCTCTTCGCCCTGGCCTCCATTGCCAAGGCCGAAACGCGGTCCTGGGGCGGGGCTCAGGACCAGGTGTATCTGCCGGGGCGCAAGAACCCACTTTCCCTGAAGCCCGCATCACCGGAACTGCTTTACCTGCAACGAATCCGGGATGAAGCCCACCGCTTCGCCCTGGGCAGCATGCGCAACAGCCTGCGCAGAAAATCCCTGCAAAGCGACCTGGAAAAAATACCCGGTCTGGGCCCCAAAAAAGTAGAAGCACTGTGGAAACATTTCGGCAGCCTGCAAAGTATCCTGGGTGCCTCCCGGGAAGAACTCATGCAGGTGCCGGGTTTCGGCCCGGAAACTGCCGGAAGAACAGCCAGGTCCCTGGAAGAATGGAATACTACAAGTTCATCTTAGCACCCTTTATAGGAGCCCTCATAGGCTGGATCACCAATTATCTGGCGGTGAAAATGCTTTTTTACCCCAGACGTCCGGTGAACATCCTGGGCTGGAAGCTGCAGGGGGTATTCCCCAAAAGACAGCAGGAGCTGGCTTCCAACCTGGGGACCCTGGTGGAGCGCGAGCTCATTTCCCACGAGGATATTCAAAACGTCATAAATGACCCGCGGTTCCGTGAACGTCTGCGTAATATTCTAAGTGAATACATACACAACCTGTTAAGCCGCAAGCTGAATTCAGTACACCCAGTGTTGGGCAGCATCCTCAGCAGCAGGGTAGCCGATTCCCTGCAGAGCAGGCTTCACCGTGAAAGCGAAAAAATTCTGCCCCAGCTTCTGCAGCGCGTGGCCGAGGAACTGGAGCACACCCTGGACTTCAAGGAAGTGGTCCGCAGCAAGGTGGAAAGTTTTTCCATGGACAAGCTGGAGGAGATCCTCTACACAATCATGCGCAAGGAGTTCAGGTTCATCGAAATCATCGGAGCAGTACTTGGTTTCGTCATTGGAATCCTGCAGGCCCTGTTCTTTTTCTTCGCTTGAATATTTTTTTTCTGAGCCCTTTGAAAATTTCTTGACAACTCCCACAAGAAAAACTACATAATTCTTTCTTGGTTGTTGGGGCATCGTCTAGCGGCAGGACGCCAGGTTCTGGCCCTGGTAGCCGAGGTTCGAATCCTCGTGCCCCAGCCATTAAGCGTTCCGTCCCCATCGTCTAGCCCGGTCCAGGACACCGGCCTTTCACGCCGGCGACGGGGGTTCAAATCCCCCTGGGGACGCCAATAAAATCAAGGGGTATACTATAATTTTCTGGTAACCATGATTCTATAGCAACGGTTACAGAATCGGTTTGTACCCCCCTCTCCTTTATCAGGCCACCTGGGAGCTTTTTTCCAGGTGGCCTTTTATTTTGCTCACCTTGGCACCCTCACCTCTTTTGCACAAGTCCTCAAGAGCTCATCAAGCCTCGTTCTGCATATTTGGCAAGAGCCTTTTCCAGGTCCTCTTTCTGCACCGGCTTGGCCAAATAGTCATCCATGCCGGCATCCAGAAACCTCTCCCGGTCACCGTCCATGGCGTAAGCGGTTAAAGCTATTATGGGAATTCGGGGATTTTTACCTGGTTGAACCGGGGTCCCCTCTGGGGTGTTCAACTCTGGCTGAGATTCAGGGATTCTGGAATTGAATTCTGGAATTGGGGAATTGGGGGATTCAGGAATCCGCTCTCCGACCTCCGTGGTCCGGTCTTTGTTCTCTGCTCCATGCCCCATGCCCCCTGCCTGCCCCGTGAAACAGCCCAAAGGGCTCCCTGTCGTAGACAGGGGTTTCACTGGGGCCCCCTGCTCCATGCTTCTTATCCGCCGCGTGGCCTCCACCCCGTC
>NZ_QYZY01000221.1:0-1741 GCF_003838035.1 Desulfonatronospira sp. MSAO_Bac3
GAGCCTCCCGGGTTGCTCCTTCTTTTTGACCCTGTTCAATAAATTTTTTGAGCGCTTCTATGTTTTTGGGTATGGATTCCAGGTAAATGCTCATGATCTCACTGGCCATCTCACTGTCATGCCCAATTCTTGTAATGAAATCCTCCTGGTCGAAGACTGGCATTTTACAAGTAAAAGCGTACCGGGGTTCCTGTTTCGTTTCCGCAGCCTCTCCGGTCCTGAGAACTTCCTCTTTTCCCCCCTGACTTCTGTCCTCTGCCCTCTGTCCTCTGTTTTCCAACAACCACTTCTCCAGCACCCGGGCCAGTTCATCCGGATTGACCGGCTTGGCTGTATAATCATCCATCCCGGCCTCAATGCACCGTTCCCGGTCCTCCTGCATGGCTCCGGCGGTCATGGCGATTATGGGGATTCTGGGATTCTGGGATTCAGGGATTGAGGAATTGGGGGATTTAGGGGTTGAGGAATTGGGGGATTCAGGAATTGAGGAATTTTGGGATTCGCTCTCCAGCCTCTGATCACTGACCTCTGACTTCTGACTTCTGATCTCTGATTTCTGACCTCTGACTTCTGAGGCGCGGATGCGCCGGGTAGCTTTCAGTCCGTCCATCTCCGGCATCTGCACATCCATAAGCACCAGGTCGTAGGGAATGTTTTGCAGGGCGTGGAGGACTTCCCGGCCGTTGGCCACGGCATCGGCACGCAGGCCCATTTTTTTGAGAATTCCCAGGGCTACCTGCTGGTTGACCATGTTGTCTTCGGCTACCAGGATGCGGGCTTTTGTGCCGGAAAAGTCCGGATACCCCTTCGGAGTTTCTTCCCGTTCCGCATGCTCCGCCACCAGGTCTGCAGTGTCTGTTTTTGCCAGGATTTTTTCCAGGCAGGCATACAGTTCACTGGGCAGGACAGGTTTGTTCATGATGCTGTCGAATCCAGCCTCATGTAGACGCTTAGCATCACCTGTCTGTCCGGTTGCCGATGACATCATGATCAGCCTGGTGTCCTTTAATTGGCCGTCCTCCTTGATATTTCGTCCCAGGGTTTCTCCGTCCATGTCCGGCATCTGCATGTCTAAGACAGCCACCTCAAAGGGGTCATTATCTGCCTTGGCCTGATGCAGCATGCTCAGAGCTGTAGAACCATTGGCAGCTTCCTCGGACCGCATACCCCAGGATCCAAGGCGTACCCTGAGTGTCTCCCGGT
The DNA here is from genome assembly GCF_003838035.1 of Desulfonatronospira sp. MSAO_Bac3. Classification (NCBI taxonomy): domain Bacteria; kingdom Pseudomonadati; phylum Thermodesulfobacteriota; class Desulfovibrionia; order Desulfovibrionales; family Desulfonatronovibrionaceae; genus Desulfonatronospira; species Desulfonatronospira sp. MSAO_Bac3. Next base: position 1,204 of record NZ_QYZY01000221.1, read on the forward strand.
TGGTGGAATTGTCGTCCACTATAAGAGTGCGAACCCCCTGCAGGCAGGCCGGAGCAGGCCTTTCCTGCTGCTGTTCATGCTGAATGCCCAGGCGCACTGTAAACCAGAATGTGCTTCCCCGGCCCTCTACACTTTCCAGGCCTGCTGTACCGCCCATTATCTCGGCCAGTTGCCTGGAAATGGCCAGTCCCAGACCGGTACCGCCGAATTTGCGGGTAGTGGAGGCATCAACCTGGGAAAAGCTTTCGAAAAGACTGTCTTGCTTGTCTTCAGGGATGCCTATGCCGGTGTCGCGGACGGAAAAGTGCATGAGGCAGGAATGCTGAGTGGTAAATGATGAACGATACAGGTCATGGGAATTTTCCTGAGTTTCTGCATTTGGGTTTTCGCATTCATCATTCACCATTCTACTGACTTTGATCTCCACCTCTCCATGTTCGGTAAACTTGACCGCATTGCCCACCAGGTTCATGAGAATCTGACGCAACCGGCCCGAATCTCCCCGGACCATGGAGGGTACGTTCGGGTCCATGGAACA
>NZ_QYZY01000222.1:0-1428 GCF_003838035.1 Desulfonatronospira sp. MSAO_Bac3
CGAGACAAAATGAGCCCGGCCCTGAAAATTATCCAGGACGTTGAAAAATGGGCCGGTAAGATGACCCGTGTCCCTTCTCTTGCAAACCTGCTGCTTCAGGGCAGGCTTGCCTCAAATCTTCTTAAAAAATCCGCCGGACTGCACCCGGACAGGGATATACCCCGAATTCCTGAGCAGGACCTGGATTCATGGGCCGGAAAAACGGGCATTGCTGATACATCTTGTGCAGACACCCCGGGAGCAGCCCTTTTTGCCGGCTGCTCAGCCAGGTTCTTTTTTCCGGAAGCGGCCAGAGCCGCCGTGGGCATCCTGCAGAGAAACAATATCAGTGTGTATTACCCAGAGCAGAACTGCTGCGCTATGCCGGTGATGCTGGAAGGGGACCGGGAGTTGACCCTGAAGATGATGCAGCGCAACCTGGAAAGCCTGACCCGGACCCTGGATGCCGGGCACGATATAGTTTGCTCCTGTCCCACCTGCGGGTACATGTTCCGGGAGCTTTTGAGGGAGAAGGCCTACTACTCCAGGGAGTACCAGGAGGCGGCCGGGGCGGATGATACTTATATGCTGGTACCCAGGGACAACAGGCCGCCTCCCATGGACCAGAGAGGGCACAAGCGTCTTCTGCGCATGATATACGGGTCAATTTTCAAAGATGACGGCCTTTTTTCGGTATTTCCGGCTATGCAGCGCATACGTGTGGCTGAAAGCGTCTATGACATGGGGGAGTATCTGCTTGGGCTCTATAAAAAAGGCAGCCTGGATACAGATATGGCAGCGGTGAATAAAAGAGCGGCCTATTTTCCACCTTGTCACCTGCGCAAGCAGGGTATAGGCTCGCCTTATGTGCAGCTTTTAAAGCTCATACCCGGCCTGGAGGTGCAGGAAATCAAAGGGTCCAACCTGTGCTGCGGTATGGCCGGCATCATGGGCTTTAAACAGGATTTTCACCAGCCTTCCCTGGAGATGGGCAGGCCCCTGATGCAGAAGGTCCAGGACATGCAGCCGGATATTCTTCTCTGCGACTGCCTGAGCTGCAGGCTGCAGTTCAGCCACAATCTCTCCATTCCTTTGGCCCATCCCCTGGAAGTACTCTACGAAGCCAGCCGGAAAAGATGATCCTGCCTGATGAAAATCAGCTGCAGGAATTTGTCTCTGCAGCATTTTATTCCTGAATATTCGTTTACAGGGCGTACAGCTGCCCGGCTGATATGCTGGGCAAGCAGCATATCAGCCGGAAAAGGGCGAGGCGTCAACTATCTATCTCCCCACGGGCATGAGATACATTGGGACTTCTTTGTCTTCCAGACCCAGGGCACTTTGAACCCCGGAATCGTCAAAAGCGCCTATGACCACTGTCCCCAGACCCAGGGTCTCGGCCTGCAGATGGATATTCTGCCCTGCGTGGCCCACTTCCATGTGTACGTA